>JANLSY010000386.1:0-2665 GCA_031362665.1 Sphingomonadales bacterium | reverse complement strand
CTTCATCATGCTCGCCCTCACGGGCTGGCACCCGACGGACAAGCGTGGCAAGGCGATTTCGGAGCTGCCGACCCCCGCAGTGCAGTATGTGGCGGCTTGACCGTGGTCAAGAATCCCGTTTCACATCGTGAAGTTGTCTTGCGGGGCGTGTGAGCAGGAGAGTAAAATCTGCGGGCTTTTCGACCGGGGTCGCAATCCCGCGCTGGAGCAAAACTTCCTAGGAGAGGGCATCAAATGAGCATTCAGAAAGACAAATCCGTCGCTTCGCGCCGCAAGTTCCTGTCGGGCGCGGCAGCGGCATCGGCTGGCGCGGCGACGCTCGGTTTCCCGATGATCGCCAAGGCGCAGGGGCCGATCAGCATGCGCTGGCAGAGCACCTGGCCGGCGAAAGACATCTTCCACGAATACGCCAACGACTTCGCCAAGAAGGTGAACGACATGACGGGCGGCGATCTCGCGGATTATGGGCAAATGGCAGGTCAGGCGTCCGTCTTTCTCACGCGTAAGTGCACCGGGGAAATCATAGTCGTTGCATGGATTGTTTGCGTCGACAGGTAATATCAGATTGGGTTCTGTTTCCTGTTTGACAGCCTTGCCGTTGAGAAAAATCTGGCCTTCGCGCAATTCGATGGTGTCGCCGGGCAGGCCAATCACCCGCTTGATCCAGTCCTGATATTTGCCCTTGGGCGTCAGGATCACAATGTCGCCACGCTCGGGCATCTTACCCCAGACACGCGTACGACTTTCGGGCAAAGGCACTGCAAGCGCGTCGACTTCCTCACGCAGCACCAGCCAGCGGAATATAGCGGCAGGATCGGGGATAGTCGGCGAAACATGGCTCCATCCATATGGGTATTTCGATACAAATAGCCGGTCACCGACAAGCAGTGTGGGCATCATAGAGATGGATGGAATATAGAAGGGCTTGGCAATGAAGCTGTGAAAGGCAAGTACAGCGATAAGCAGCCAAAACATGCCTTTGATCTCGGCCCATGCGGCTGCGGCCCATCCGCGCTTTTCAGGAGTTGCGGCAGGAGGAGTCGCGGGGCTGTTATTCTCGGTGGTCAAACTAGTCATACCTTTAATGCGGGAAGCGCCTCAATGATGATAAATGCCTGCGCCCAAGGATGGTCATCGGTAAGCGTCAGATGGATATGCGCCTCATAGCCGACAGGAATCATCGCGTCGAGCCGCGCTTTTGCTCCTCCGGTAAGCGCTAGTGTCGGCGCGCCCGAAGGGGCGTTGACGACACCGATATCCTTCATGAAAACGCCGCGCTTAAAGCCTGTTCCAATAGCCTTGGAAAACGCCTCTTTGGCGGCAAAGCGCTTTGCATAAGTGCCCGCACGCGTAAACGGGCGTCGCTCGGCTTTGGCGCGCTCGATATCGGTAAACACGCGCTTTTCGAACCGTTCGCCAAAGCGATCGAGCGAATGCTGGATGCGCTCGATATTGCACAAATCGGAACCAAGCCCGACAATCAACGGGCAAGGTCCATCAGCGTCCGCATTTTCCTGACACTTTCCTCAAGGCCGATAAATATTGCCTCGCCGATCAGATAATGGCCGATATTGAGTTCGGCGATTTGCGGGATGGCGGCGATTGGCTGGACATTTTCGAAGGTCAGACCATGCCCGGCGTGTGGCTCAATGCCATTTTTGGCGGCGAGCGCGACTGCCTCGGTAATGCGGCGCAATTCCGCCTCACGTTCTGCGCCTTCACTATGTGCATATTTGCCAGTGTGAAATTCGACAACCGGCGCACGCAATCGAATCGCCGCATCAATCTGGCGCGCATCGGGTTCAATGAACAGGCTGACCCTGATGCCCGCATCGGCTAATCGCGTGACCATCGGCGCCAGATGGTTGTGCTGCCCGGCTGCGTCCAGACCGCCCTCTGTTGTTCGTTCTTCCCGCCGTTCCGGGACAATGCACGCCGCGTGCGGCTGGTGACGCAGCGCGATCTCCAGCATTTCCTCGGTAGCGGCCATTTCAAGATTAACCGGCAATCGTATTTCGCGCATGATCGAGTCGAGATCGGTATCCCGAATATGGCGGCGATCTTCGCGCAGGTGCACAGTGATGCCATCGCCGCCTGCCGTTTCCACCACGCGTATGGCGCGCATCGGATCCGGATGCTCTCCGCCACGGGCGTTACGAATCGTCGCAACATGGTCGATATTGACCCCTAAACGAAGGCGGTCAGTCATGCTTCCTTCCGGCTTCCCGGCTTGACCGCCTCGGTGGCGGCAAGTTCGGGTGGCAACTCGTTGGGTGCATAAGTCGGGAAGTTGAGCTCAATCAACGGAAAGAAGGGTACGCCCAGATCCGCGCTTCCTGCCGAACGGTCCACTACGGCGCCCGCCGCGATGACGACGCCGCCGGCGTCTTCGATTGCTTTGATCGCTTCACGCGAGGACAAGCCGGTGGTCACGACATCTTCCATCATCAAGACCTTCGTCCCCTTGGCGAGGCTGAAACCCCGGCGCAGCCCGAACACGCCCTCGGGCCGCTCGACAAACATCGCATCGACGCCGAGCGCTCGGCCCATGTCATGGCCGATAATAAGGCCGCCCATCGCGGGAGAAATGACGACCTGTATGTCGCTGCGTATCTCGCGGGGGATTTTTTGCGTGACCGCCATCGCAATCCTGCCGGCCCGTTCG
>JANLSY010000364.1:0-6919 GCA_031362665.1 Sphingomonadales bacterium | reverse complement strand
TCGAATTCGCCATAGGATTTGGCTGACATCAGGTTCACTGCCGTCAGTATCGCCATCAGCACGACGCCGATCTGCCAGACTTCCAGCATCGGATACCAACCGTTGATGATCTTCGCCCCAGCAATCGCCTCGATAGCGATTACAACCACCCAGAAATACCAGTAAAGCCAGCCGACCATATAGCCGGCCCAATCGCCAACGCCTTGCCGGGCGAAATCGGGAAAGGTCTGAACGCCGGGGATGGCAATCGACATTTCTGCGATCATCCGCATCACGAGCAGCACGAGAAACCCAGCCAGCGCATAGCTGAGGACTGCCGCAGGACCGATATTGCCAATCGCGGTGGACGAACCGACGAAAAGCCCTGCGCCGATAATCCCGCCAAAAGTAATCATCGACACATGCCGCGATTTCAACGATCGGCTGAGTTCATTCGGTCCGTTATCGGCCTGCGATGCAGCGATGTTTGCTTCCATTTCTCCGTCCCCCTCGTTTAAACTGGCACTAGCGTTGAAATGGCGGGTTTGTAAATGACGGCTGGCACGGCAATGTTGGCTTAAGCGACCGGCATTGGAAAAATATTGAATGGATCTGCGGTAATTTTTGCTTGTTGATTGGAGGATTTGCAGGGACATTGGAATTCATTGCAGCGATGCTTTTCACCAATGGGGAGTAAGAAGTAAAAAATGGCAACCATGCTAACCGACGCCCGCGAAGAGAAAATTGCGACAATCGAAGCACTCGATTCACGGCTCCGCTGGCTGTCTGCATGGATTGTCCATAACGCCAACCATCTCCGCGAAAAGCGCGATGGCCTCAAGGTAGGCGGTCATCAGGCCAGTTGTGCGTCAATGACGGCGATCATGGCGGCATTATATTTTCACGCATTGCGACCGCAGGATAAGGTTTCGGTTAAACCGCATGCAGGTCCGGTGTTGCACGCCATCCATTATCTGCTCGGCAATCAAACACTGGAACAGTTGCAGCAATTTCGCGCCCTGGGCGGCGCCCAAAGCTACCCCTCGCGGACCAAAGATAAAATCCCTGTCGATTTTTCAACTGGTTCGGTCGGACTGGGCGTAGCGATTACGGCCTTTTCCAGCCTTGTACAGGATTACCTCATCGCCCACGGGTCGTTGGCCGAAGAACGTGCAGGCCGGATGATTTCGCTGATGGGTGACGCCGAGCTGGATGAAGGCAATATCTACGAATGCCTGATCGAGGGCTACAAGCATGATATCCGCAATTGCTGGTGGGTGGTCGATTACAATCGCCAGTCGCTCGATAGTACAACGGCCGACCGGATGTTCAGGCGCTTCGACGATATATTCGAGACCTGCGGCTGGCGCGTTATCACCTTGAAGCACGGCAAGCTGCAGCGCGCAGCATTCTCGCAGCCCGGCGGAAAATCGCTTGAGGACTGGATCGAGAATTGTCCCAACGCTGAATTTGCGGTGCTAACATATCAGGGCGGTGCCGCCTGGCGTACGCGGTTGATTGCGGACATTGGCAGCAAGCCCAATGTGAAAAAGCTGCTCGACAGTTTCGACGACGATGGTCTGGCGGCTCTGATGACCAATTTGGGCGGACATTGCATTGCTACGCTCATGGAGGCATTCGACAGCGCCGATGACGAGCGGCCGACGCTGTTTATCGCTTACACCGTAAAAGGCTACGGCCTGCCGCTTGCGGGGCATAAAGACAATCATTCCGGAATGATGAACCCGGCCCAGATCGAGCAGCTACGCATATCGATGGGCGTTGAACCTGGGCAGGAATGGTCACCTTTTGCCGGTTTGGGCGGGAATATGGCGGCCCGGCTGGAGGACTTTGTCCAACAGAGCGTTCTCGCGAAGAAGCCTGCTGAATCGGCTCCGCCTTCGGTAGCGGTGCCTGCGCGTCTGCCTGTACCGCAAGGCGAAATGCAATCGACTCAGGCGGCTTTTGGTCACGTGCTGCTCGATCTTGCCAAATCGAACGAAGCGTTGGCGGACCGTATTGTGACCACCGCGCCCGACGTCACGCAGACCACCAATCTTGGCGGCTTCGTAAACCAACGCGGGTTATTTCGCCGGTCCGACGTAGCCGATATATTCCGTGATGCGAAAATTCCATCGGCGCAAAAATGGGCAGCCCATGCCGCCGGGCAGCATATCGAACTGGGCATCGCCGAGAATAACTTTTTTCTGTTGCTTGCATCGCTCGGCCTTGCCGCGCCGCATTTCGGCACGCGCTTGATTCCGGTTGGTACGGTTTACGATCCGTTTATCGCCCGCGGACTGGATGCGCTGAATTATGGTTGCTACTCCGACGCGCGTTTCCTGCTAGTCGGAACACCTTCGGGGCTGACTTTGGGACCGGAAGGCGGCGCGCACCAGTCGATCAACACGCCGCTTATCGGCATGGGCCAGCCTGGCCTCGCTTATTTCGAACCGGCTTACGCTGATGAAGTCGCCTTGTTCATGCGGTGGGCGTTTGCGCATCTGCAAAAACCAGATGGCAGTTCGGTATATCTGCGATTGAGCACCCGTCAGATCGAGCAAACGGACCGAGGCAGCGATGATTGGGAGGCTGATGCGTTAAGGGGCGGATATTGGTTGCGTCCACCGGCACCGGGAGCTGAGGCCGCCATCGCATTTACCGGTGTCGTCGTGCCCGAAGTACTGGCGGCATACGAACAATTGCTCGACGATATTCCGGGTTTGGGTGTTTTGAACGTCACCTCGCCCGATGTGCTGCATCGGGATTGGTCATCACGTAAATCCGCACGCTGGACAGGCACAAGTTCCGAGCCTTGCCATATCGAAAATTTACTGTCGGTTTTGTCACCCGACGCGGGAATTGTGACTGTTATTGATGGGTCGCCCAGCGCGCTGTCTTGGCTGGGCAGCGTCCGCGGCATGCGTGTAAGCCCGTTGGGCACAGATCGCTTCGGCCAGACCGGAGATTTGCCTGACCTTTATTATGCCTATCGCCTCGATGCAGTCGCGATCATCGACGCCATGGCCGAGCTGTTTCTTCAAAGCTAGGCCGGACGGCGATACCTGACATCCGTTGTCGGGCGAACTCCGACTAGAATTCACCGTGGGGCTTCATACCAATCGGGCTTCTGCTCGAATTTTGCACCTGACAAAGCCCGCAGCACTCCGCCACTTTAGACGCAGAGCATCAAAAGTCTCTGGATACATGTGATTTCGCGGTCTGCGTGGCGCAGCACGCAGTCATGCGCAATACGGTCTCTGCGCCAATTTCCCTGTTATCAGGGAATTATCACAGGCATAACAGGGAAGCGCTACGCGTGTAACAGCGAAGCTATTGTTTGTGATCAGAGATTGGGCATCGCTTAGATCGTGCAGGCGCGGATACCATCGTCCACAACGGTGGGCGTGGGAACGTCGTCGAGTCGTAGAACGCTCGGTGGACCGTATTTTTCGCGAACAATAGCTTTCACGGTAATGGCTCCTCACGGTGTACTGTCTTCGGCGCCTTCCAAAGCCGGATCGCTAACCATCCACCGATCACGATGTCTATTGTGCCGCAGAAGCCAGGCCACCACATGGGCATGCCGGGGTTGGCGACAAGTGCGCTATGGACGAAAAAATCAAAGAAACCATGTCCGGCGATGCCAAATGCGGCCAACCACATGTTCTTCTTGAAGCCTAGTATTGCAAAGACTGAAAACACCAGCCCAACTGCAATCTCAATCGCCAACGTCGAGTGCTGAGACGTGCCCATCACTGCAAACAGCGAGTAGTAGGAAGCAATCACGATCAGGACCGTCGGGTAAAAGGCGCGGTCACGGTCGAAGCCACTCGTGGTGGCAAAACCACCCACTACCAAACCCAAGATCACGCCTACGAGATATTCCATAGGATCATATCGCTCAGTTAGAGGCAGCGCCGCATTTGCACGACGGGCCGCACCTGCAGGCCTTGAGCTGGGTAGCGCACTTGCATGTGGGGACGCAGGTGCAGGGATTACATGAGCATTTCTTAGTCATGGTGAACTCCATTGTTCGGTTGGTGGAGTGCATGTGATACGATGGACGTTAAGCGAATGATTGAACGTATCGGCTAAATTCAGTCAGCTTGTCCGAAGGCTGCATGCGCCGTCGGGGCGTCGAAAGTAGCGGAGGTACAGGCTATGACTGTCGTTGGCCGAGTGCGCATTTTGGGCGCAAAGCGGACGTCACCAAAACTGGATGAACGGCTGCTGTTGGTTTCGATCGCCTGAAAGCCGCCTGTCGGCACCCCACAACATTGCTGTCGTTTCGGCGTTGAAAAAAGTTCCCAAAAGCCGCTGTTCGTTCATGGTCCGAATTCAAACGCGTCCTCTTCGTCAGCTACCACTATTTGACCGCTGAAATGCAAATATCGAGCTAGAAAAACATGCAAACCGGATGCTTACCGTGATCAAATGTCTGCCGATGACCAGTGAATGTGGACAATGCGCCATTGCTTGTCGATACGACGTAACAGCATTGTTTCGACCGACCGGCTGTTGATGGCGCGGTTGCGGAAGCTGCCTGTGACCGTCTCAACACTCATCACCCATGCCGTGTTACCATCCTCGCCGCTCAACCGGTCGACGAGGGTGCGGCGCATCGCTGCGCTGAATTCTGCATCGGCTTTCAAATGGTGTCCGGCATATTCGGCGCGGCTGCGCTCGACGCCGCCCGATTCAAATATCAGTGCATTCTCTGCCATTAGTGCAAGCGCTGCATCGGTATCGCCTTGTACCAGAGCGGCGTGGAAGGCCATAACCGTGTCAACCGCGTTTGATGTGGCTACTGGGACCGACGGCGCAGCTTTTGCGGGAGCTGGCGCGGTTTTATGAGCACCTGGATGCGCTGCAGTCGGGGTGACAATCAAGGCCGTTAATGCCAATAATGTCCCTACACCAGCGGTCCCGCGCGCAATGTCTCTCGTCCTTTTCTTCATCGATATTCCCCCTTTGAAAAATCCATATGCGCGGCTGCACGCATCGATCAGCCCATCGGCGATGCCAGTCCGACAGACGCCACGATAACCAGTACCCCTGCCGCCAGCAACAGCTCGGCAGCCAGACTGGCGCGCAAAGCAGCCAGAGTTGTCGCGGTTGGATTGATGCCGGTCCGGGCGATCTTCCGCCCAATCGACGCGTTGCGCGCCGCGAACAGAAGCATCAAGACAACCAAGATGGTTTTGGCTGCCAGCAAAAAGCCATATTCGGTCTTCAGCACTTGGACGCCGTTGCCAAGCCCGAAAATAAGATGCGAGTTGATAAGCCCAGTTGCGGTAACCACCGCGACCAAAGCTATGCCAAAGGGTGCAAAGCGGTGCACGGCATCTAGCAACGGCTCCGGCGCAATATTGACCGGGTTGCGATGCGCGGAAATGACCAAGTGCAGGAACCAGCCAATCGCGCCAATCCATAGCCCTGCCGCTAGGAGATGCAGCCCATCATTGATGCGATGTAGCACGCCGAGCGTGCCCTCGGTCGCCGCCGCATGTCCGCTCCAGGCAAGCGTCAGCAGTGCAAGACAATATAACAGGGCAGCAATCGTCAAGCCGCGTTGTACTTTCGTCGCAATCACGAGAGCCGCAAGCGACAGCATTGCGATACGCGCGATAAAGGCCCAGCCCATGTCGGTCGAAAGCACCATTGCCTCGAAACTAGCCCATTCAAGCATAGATAGCGGCTGGCCCATCATTTCGGCGATGCTCACTAGCATCAATGTCGCTGATAAAATCGGGGCCAGAAGCGCGCAGGCAACGACAGCTACTCCCGGGCTCGTGTCAGGCGCAAACGCGATTTTCCGCAGTCCCAACGCGCGAAATGCCGTCAGCCCGAACAGCCCCAGCAGCAGGGCATAATGCAGAAAGCGCAAGCCGGGGTGAAGCCAATCGGCCACGAGAAGGTCAGTTAACCGTAAAGCTGATTTTTCCTTTCATGCGGTGGCCGTCTGAGCCTGCAGCCTGCCAGCGCACGTCATAGCTGCCCGCTTGCAGCGGTTTGCGTAAGCTCAGTTTCAGCGTCCGGTTTCCGTTCGACCAGCTGGGGGTGAAGTTGCGGATCACCATCTCACCGTGGTTCGGCATGCCGGGCATTGCGGTCATGACAATTGATGTCGCGACCGTGGGTGGAAGCAAGGCCTCGCTGAACGTCAAGGTCACAACGCGAGGGCTCTTTACCTTCGCACCTTCTGCAGGATTAGAGGCAGTGACGCGGGTGTGCGCCGATACCATGGCCGGCATTGCTAGGGTGGCCATGCACATGGTGGCGGCGGCAATTGTCGAACGAATATGCATGATGTTTTCCTTACCTTCAAAACCAGAAACGGACGCCGACGACGAAATTGGTGACGCTGGGGTCTTCGCCCGCCGCACGCGCGAAATCGGCACTATTCCCGATCCGCCAACTTTGCTCGACACCAATATAAGGCGCGAATTCGCGAGTAAATTCGTAGCGCAGCCGTACTCCCAGTTCGACGGTGTCGATCCCCGCGCCGACGCCCAGTTGCGGCACGTCCTGCGCCGCAAGGTTGATCTCGGCGCGCGGCTGCAGGATTAAGCTTTGGGTAATGCGCTGGTCGAGTTCGGCCTCGATCCTTGCCGTCAGATCGCCTCTATGCGACAGGAACAGCGCGCTATCCACCTCGAACATATAGGGCGCTAACCCCTGGATGCCGAGCACGGCATAGGTCGTGTCCGGCCCGGCAACATCGTGCCGGACGCCCGCCTGCACATCGAAGAAAGGCGCAATCGCCTTCGCATAAAGCGCCTGAAACTCGGCGTCATCGACGCGCTGGCCAAAGCTGCCTTCGCCCTCGCTCTTGAACCAGACGCGGCTGGTGGTGCCGCCATAATAGCCCTGCACGTCCCAAAGATAGCCGTCCGCACGGTCACGCACCTGCATTTCGGCGCGGTCGGCCTGAAAC
>JANLSY010000330.1:0-8195 GCA_031362665.1 Sphingomonadales bacterium | reverse complement strand
GCTTCGGGCAATGACCGCTACACCACCGAAATCCGTGTCGGCGGTTTCGACGGCAAGCTGGTGATGCTCGACGGCGCGCGTGGTGGCTCTGGCGGCGGCAATGATGGCTGGAGCGGCGGTTCCTCGGGTGGCGCCGCGCCTTCGAGCGGCGGTCAGGGTGGCAGCAACTGGCAGGGCGGTTCGTCGGGCTTTGGCGGCGGCGATTTCGACAACGACCTTGATGACGATGTACCGTTTTGATCGGTGATCAGGTAACCGCACCACAAATTTGACTGAACAGGGGCCGAGATGAAAAAAGCGATTCTGGCTCTTGCCCTACTTGGCGCGATTGCTGCTTATTTCATTTTTGATCTCGGCCAATATCTCAGCCTAGAGAGCTTCAAGGCGAGTCAGGCCGAAATCGCTGCCGCCAAGGACGCAAATCCGTTGCTCTATATAGCTGGATTCTTCTTGCTCTATGTTGCGGTCACCGGACTTTCGATTCCGGGAGCGGCGATTATGAGTTTGGTTGCAGGTGCGCTGTTTGGGTTGGTGATTGGAACGGTCATCGTTTCATTCGCGTCTACGATAGGCGCAACCCTGGCATTCCTCAGCTCGCGCTATCTGCTCCGCGATTGGGTGCAGGGCAAGTTTGGCGAGCGACTTCGGGCCATCGACGATGGCCTCGCAAAGGATGGGGCATTCTATCTGTTCACGCTGCGGTTGATTCCCGTGTTTCCGTTTTTCGTCATCAATTTGCTGATGGGTCTAACCCGGATCAAGACTTGGATATTTTTCTGGGTCAGCCAGCTGGGCATGCTCGCCGCGACGGTGGTGTTCGTGAATGCCGGCACGCAGATTAGCCGGATTGAGTCGACTTCCGGCTTGCTCTCGCCGATCTTGATAGCCTCGTTCGTCGCGCTTGCATTGTTCCCTTGGGCGGCCAGAGCGATTGTCGCTTTCGTGAAGCGCAGCCGTGGTTGAACGCTCGATTAAGCCCAAGCGCTTCGACCGCAATCTGATTGTTATCGGTGCTGGCTCGGCGGGCCTTGTGTCGGCCTATATCGCGGCGATGGTGAGGGCGAAGGTCACGCTTATCGAAGCGCATGAGATGGGTGGCGATTGTCTCAACACCGGATGCGTCCCGTCGAAGGCGCTCATCAAGAGCGCGAAGGTCGCGCATCAGCTTGCCGATGCCGCACGCTTTGGCATCAATGCACCAACAGCCACGGTCGACTTCCCGGCCGTGATGCGCCGCGTGCGCGACGTCATTACCACTATCGAACCGCACGATAGTGTTGAACGATTTACCGGCCTCGGTGTCGATTGCATCAAGGGCTATGCGCGTTTTGTCGATCCGTGGACGGTCGAGATTGATGGGGAACGGCGATTGACCGCCAAGGCCTTCATCATTGCCACCGGAGCTGCGCCATTTATTCCGCCGCTGCCGGGCGTTGAGGTGTGCGGCTATCTCACGAGCGAGACTTTGTGGGATGCAATGGCGACGCGCGAGACAGCGCCGAAACGGTTGGTGATATTAGGGGGCGGACCGATCGGCTGCGAACTTGCGCAGGCTTTCCAGCGGCTGGGAAGTCAGGTCACCATAGTCGAAATGGCTGAACGCTTGCTGCTGAAGGAGGACGCCGATGCCGCGATGCTGGTGACCTCCCGGTTGCAGGCGGAAGGCGTTTCGGTGCTCGTGCAGCACAAGGCGCTTCGGTTCGAGGGCAAGACTGTCATGGTAGAAGGACCGGATGGTGAAAAGCCGGTCGTCTTCGATGACATTATCATAGCCGTCGGCCGCAAGCCACGGATCGAGGGCTTCGGTTTGGAAGAGCTTGGGCTGGTGGTGGGCGGCAAGCTGGAAAACGACGAATTCCTGCGCACCAACATGCCGCATATTCTGTGCGCGGGCGATGTCGCGGGGCGTCAGCAACTGACCCATGGCGGCAGTCACGAAGCCTGGTATGCCAGCGTCAATGCACTGGCGCGTCCGTTCAAACAGTACCGCACCGATTACCGGGTGCTACCGCGCGTCACTTACACCGAGCCCGAGCTGGCAGCAGTGGGCCTGACCGAGCCGGCAGCTCGCGCGCAAGGTGTGGCGTTCGATGTAACGCGCTATGATCTCGATGACCTAGACCGTGCGATTGCCGAGAGCGAGGCACATGGTTTCGTCAAAATCCTGACCGCCAAAGGCAGCGACAAGATTCTGGGCGCAACAATCGTCGGGCAGCATGCGGGCGAGATATTGGCCGAGGTCACCTTTGCAATGAAACACAAGATGGGGCTGCGGAAGATACTGCAAACCATCCATCCGTATCCGACATGGGCTGAGGCAAACAAATATGCCGCCGGACAATATGGCCTTGCGCGCAAACCAGAAGCATTGCTGAAATGGGCCGAACGCTGGTTCCGCTGGCAGCGTGGTTAGCGGAAAGTCTTCGCGGCAAGCGTAATGCGTTGCGCGACGGTCAGGACGCATAGGGCTACGAACAACAAGGCTAATTCGGGAAAATAGGTCGGGAAAAGGCAGAACAGGATGAAGAAGGCGATGGTCTCGCCGCCTTCCATCAGGCCGGTTGAATAGATGAACGCCTTCGGGCCATGCGCGCCGTCGTTCTGGCCGCTGCGGGCGGCGATGGCGGCGAAACCGAGAAAGCTGACAGCGGTTAGCGTGAAGCTGGCGACCAAGAGCAATGCCGGAAACAGGTTGCCGTAATCGGTAAGGCTAAAGGCCACTGGCACCGAAACATAAAACAGGAAATCGGCCAGCGTATCGAGGTAGCCGCCAAATTCAGTCGGGCCGTTGATCCGCGCAACGGCGCCGTCGAAGCCGTCGAGGATTCGGTTGGCCATTATCAGTACCATTCCAGCGGCGAAATGCTGCTGGCTGATTGCTATTGCCGCACTCATACCAACGAGCGCTCCAATTATCGTCAAGGAATTTGCAGAAGCACCTGAATTTGCCAGCCAGCCAGCGCCACGATTGAGCGGAGGATCGATTAGGCGACGAAGCGCAGCGTCAAACATCGGCGGCTTGTATTATCATTTCTTCGCCAATAAATCCTTGAGCGAGGCAAGCGCGCCGAGCGGGGCAGCCTCCTCCTCCGATTTTACTCCGGCTGTTTTTAAAATCTTTTCGGCTTCGGGACTGCGCGGATAAGGGTTCAGGGCTAGACCGAGCGACTGCGCGACGGCTTCACCGAGATCGACGGTCTGGCCGTCGTGAAACATCGTTTCGCAATCATCGCCTTCGAGATCGAATTCGCCGCTTTCGACGGGTTCGGGAATGAAATGGATATGGATTAGCTCGTCGAGCACAGCAGGCACTGGGTCGTTGCTGGCAATGCAATATTGCGCGAGACGCGCGGTAAAGCGGCCCGTGGCGACGACGCCCGCCGCCTCGTTTTGGAGCGAAATATCGGCTTCGAGTGAATCGAGTGCGGCGAGGTCGAAGCGTGCCATCAAACCGGACCGTGCAGCCTCGTCCGCCACCAGATGGATATTGCGGCTATGGTTGCCGACCTCGGATAATTTTATAACATGGCTGAATTCGTTGGCGTTCACCATTTGGCGGTGCCTGCAACGATCATCTCGGGCAGTTGCGATGCCAGCGCGCGCTCAACGCCGAGAAAGTTTTGGCGAACATGCGCCAGCGCAGCGACATCAGCGGCTTCGCTGCGATAGATATTGCGCAAGATTGCATCGTCGAGCCGTGTGTTATCGGCCGTCGCCTCCCGGAACGCGCCCAGACGCCCGCCGAGCGCGCCCATGATACGGCCGATATGCTTGCCGACGATCATGTCACCAATGCCGACTTCGCGCAGCTGTCCGTCCATATCATCGACAAAAACTTCGGTCAGATGCGCCATATCCTGTGCGCGCTCTTTATCTTCCTCAAGCCGAAGGATCACGAGCGTCAATATCGCTGCGACCATATCGAACCGGCCGTCGATGCTATCCGGCACCTGCCCCTCGACATACCAGTGCGGCAAGCGTGCTTTGGCGACGATCTGGTTATAGAGGGGCACCAGCTTCGATTTCGGGTCAGGCTCGGCATTGCCGAACAGGCGTTTCAACAGGGACATCGGTTACTCTCTTCCGGCCCACTCATCGGGCATTCATCTGGCTTTGCATATTGATATTGCGGGCCAAGGATGCAATGGCAAAGCCTTAGTTTCGTGAATTACCGGAGAATTCTATGCGCGCGTCGCAAATTGCCAGCCTGACAGTCCTTGCAACGGCCTTGGTGCTTAGCTCTGGCTGCACGCGTTTACGTGGTCAGCAGGGCTATGTTGGTGACGCAACCTTGCTGACTTCGGTGCAGCCAGGCGTCGACAACAAGGCGTCGGTGCAGGCCTCGCTTGGCCGCCCCACTTTTGTTGGCCAGTTCGACCAGAATGACTGGTATTATTATTCGCGCCAGACCAAACAGCTTGCTTTCGCTCAGCCAAAGGCTGCGGAACAATATGTTTTGAAGGTCCGCTTCGACAATGCCGGCAATGTTGCCTCGGTCACGCAGACCGGCAAGGAGCTGATTTCGAAGATCAGCCCCGAAGGTGACAAGACGCCGACACTGGGCCGCAACAAGAGCTTCTTCGAAGAAATCTTCGGTAATATCGGCTCGGTCGGCGCCGGTTCCGGCCAAGGCGCAACACCCAACAGCCCGAACTAGGATTACTCCGCCACTCCGGCGGCGGCTAGGACTGCCAAAGTCACCAAATCGCTGGTGCTCGACGCCATAGTGGCAACTTGCACCTGGCGCTCCATTCCAAGCAACATCGGCCCGATGACCTGATCGCCGCCCAGTTCGCGCAGGAGCTTTGCCGACAGGTTCGCCGATTGCAGCCCGGGCATTACGAGAACGTTGGCCGGACCCGACAGTCGGCAGAACGGGTAATTTTTCATTAGCGCAGGATTCAGCGCGACGTCGGGCGGCATATCGCCCTCGAATTCGAAATCAGGCCTACGCGCATCAAGTAAAGCCACCGCTTCACGGATATTAGTTATCCAGTTGCCATGTGGATTGCCGAATGTCGAAAAGGACAGAAATGCGACGCGTGGCACATGCCCCATGCGGCGGGCAACGGCTGCGGTTTTCTCCGCAATATGCGCCAGCTCCTCGGCACTCGGACGTTCGTTGACCGTGGTGTCGGCGATAAACACGGTATGCGTCTTGCCAACCATGACGTGGATGCCAAACGGGATTTCGTCTTTCTTCGGGTCGAGCACGCGGCGTAATTCACCCAAAGTCTGGCTGAACGTGCGGGTGACGCCGGTTATCATGGCATCGGCCTGATCCATCTTCAGCAACAGCGCACCAAAGATGTTGCGGTCGCGGTTGACCATCCGTTGGACATCACGGCGTAAATAGCCGCGTCGCTGCAACCGCAAATAGAGCTTGTCGACCATCTTTTCGACGAGCGGGCTTTGCACGCTGTTGTGTATTTCATAATCGTCGGGGTTGGCCCCCAATTCGAGCAATTTTTCGGTGACCTTGGCATCGCGACCGATCAATACGGGGACTCCATATCCATCATTTTTAAACTGCACAGCAGCTCGCAGCACCACGTCTTCCTCCGCTTCGGCAAAGATCACCCGCTTAGGTTTGGCGCGTGCGGTTTCGTAAACCTGTGTCAGTACTGATGTCGTCGGGTTTAGCCGAGCGCGCAACTCGGCACGATAGGCGAACATATCGGTGATCGGTTTTTGCGCGACGCCCGAATCCATCGCTGCCTTGGCGACTGCAGAGGCGACTATTTCCATCAGCCGCGGATCGAATGGCGAAGGAATGATATAATCGCGTCCAAATTTGTGGACGAGCCCGCCATAAGCCGCTGCGACTTCTTCGGGCACCGTTTCGCGTGCCAGTTGGGCGAGTGCGTTGGCAGCGGCAATCTTCATCGGCTCATTGATAGTCGTCGCACGCACGTCGAGCGCGCCCCTGAACAGAAACGGGAAGCACAGGACATTATTGACCTGATTCGGGAAATCCGATCGACCGGTGGCAATAATCGCATCTGGCCGTGCAGCACGCGCCACCGGCGGAGAGATTTCCGGGTCAGGGTTGGCCATTGCAAAGATGATTGGCTGGTCAGCCATCGTCTTGACCATTTCGGGGCTGAGCGCATTGGCGGCGGACAGGCCAAGGAAAACGTCAGCACCGACAATCGCTTCGGCCAGATTGCGCGTCGAGGTTTTGGCGGCGTGTGCGGACTTCCACTGGTCCATGCCTTCGGTGCGGCCTTGGTAGATGACACCGCTGCGATCGCACATGATGACATTGTCATGCGGTACGCCCATTGCCTTAATCAACTCGGTGCAGGCAATAGCCGCCGCACCTGCGCCGTTGCAGACGACCTTGACGTCTTTCAGGCTTCGCCCGGTAAGGTCGCACGCGTTGATAAGGCCGGCGGCGGCAATGATTGCAGTGCCGTGCTGGTCATCGTGGAATACCGGGATATTCATGCGCTCGCGCAGCGTTTGTTCGATGATGAAGCAGGATGGCGCGGCGATGTCTTCGAGGTTTATCCCGCCGAACGTTGGTTCGAGCAGTTAGACAGCATCGATAAAGCGGTCGACATCCTCGGTCTTCACCTCGATGTCGATCGAATCGACATCGGCAAAGCGTTTGAACAACACAGCCTTGCCTTCCATCACAGGCTTCGATGCAAGCGCGCCAAGATTGCCCATGCCGAGAATCGCGGTGCCGTTCGAAATGACGGCAACCAGGTTACCCTTCGCCGTATAGTCATAGGCGGTGGCTGGATCGTCGTAGATTGCCTGCACCGGAACCGCGACGCCGGGTGAATAGGCAAGACTCAAGTCGCGCTGTGTTGCCATCGGTTTGGTGGCGACGATTTCGATCTTGCCCGGGCGGCCCTGCGAATGGAAATCTAGGGCTTCCTGCGCGGTAAACTGGACGTCGCTGTCGTTCATTTTTGGCCCTGACCGGTTATCATCAACTTATCCGCCCCTAACGTGGGTATGACGCTAGGGCAAGCATTGCCCCGCCTTGGGCAGTTCGCTAACGCAGGCAAATATGGCGGGGGATACCAAACCGACACCGATGATGGTGCAATATTTAGGCTTGAAGGCCAAGGCAGGCGATTGCCTGCTGTTTTATCGCATGGGTGATTTTTTCGAACTGTTCTTCGACGATGCGCGGGCCGCGGCGGCGACACTGGACATCGCCCTGACCTCACGCGGGGAGCATGACGGGCGACCGATCCCGATGTGCGGCGTGCCGGTGCACAGCGCCGAGGGCTATCTCGCGCGGCTAATCAAGGCGGGTCACAGGGTCGCGATTGCCGAACAAACCGAAAGTCCCGAAGCGGCAAAGGCGCGGGGTGGTTCAAAGACGCTGGTGGCCCGTGATATCGTGCGGTTCGTCACCGCGGGCACATTGACTGAGGACAGTCTGCTCGACAGCTGGGCTTCGAACATGCTTGTGGCGCTCGTACCGGTGGGTGATGCAATTGGCGTTGCAGCGGCAGATATTTCAACGGGCTATTTCGAACTGGTGACAGTGGCGCCGGGGGCACTTGAAGCGGAACTTGCGCGGCTGGCGGCAAGTGAGATTGTGACCCACGACGGCTTTGCCGATGCGCCTTTCGGTGCGATTATCCGGTCCAAATCCGATTTTGAAAGCACAATAGGCGAGGCGGTGCTTAAGCATCATTTCGCGATTTCAACGCTGGATGCAATCGGGCCGTTGTCGCGCGCCGAACTGGCTGCGGCGGGAGGGTTGATCGCTTATTTGGCACACGCCGGCCAAGGCAAAATGCCGTTCCTCAAATTACCCGTCCGGCGCGAGGTGCATGAACATCTGCTGATTGATCAGGCGACGCGCGACAGTCTTGAGATTAACGCCGCGAGCAAGGGAGGGCGTGCAGGCTCGTTGCTGGCGGAAGTTGATCGAACAATCACCGGTGCAGGGGCTCGGCAATTGGCAGCGGATCTGGCTGCGCCATTGATGGACAAAGCCAAGATCGAAGCGCGATTGGCATTGGTGCAGTGGTTTCATGATGCCCCATTGCTGCGCGATGCGGTGCGGGCGGCTTTGCGGCAATTGCCCGATATTGCCCGGGGGCTTGGGCGAGTAGTGGCGGGACGGGGAAGCCCGCGTGACGTCGGCCAGATACGGGATGGTTTGGATGGCGCGCGGGCGTTACGCGAGCGGTTGGGGGCAATGGCTGACCGGCCTGATATTT
>JANLSY010000284.1:0-3812 GCA_031362665.1 Sphingomonadales bacterium | reverse complement strand
TTTTGCGCAATTGGCTCGAAATAAAGCTCTGCCCGCCAAAGCCGGGATTGACACTCATCACCAGCACCAGATCGATATCATCGATCAGATAATCGAGCATCTTGGCAGGGGTATGCGGGTTGAGCACGATGCCTGCCATTTTGCCGAGCGATTTGATCAGCTGCACGGTGCGGTGCGGATGCGGTCCGGCCTCGGGATGGAAAGAAATTATATCCGCGCCCGCATCGGCGAAGTCCTTCACAAATGCATCGACCGGGGAAATCATCAGATGGACATCGAATGGCTTTGCACTGTGCGGACGGAGTGCCTTTACCACCGCAGGGCCGATGGTAATATTCGGCACAAAATGGCCGTCCATCACATCGACGTGGATCCAGTCGCAGCCTGCGTCATCGATTGCGCGCACTTCTTCACCCAGCCGAGCGAAATCGGCGGAGAGGATAGAGGGCGCAATGCGGATGGCGCTGGACATGTAAGGCGCTTAGCCGCGCAAAACCGCAGGGGCAAGCCGGCGGGCGGCGTTATGCACAGCTTATCGTGAAGGTAGCTGCGGCTTACGGCTATAAATGAACAGGTCGCCGATAACGTCGTGAGATTCGGCAAATTTGGTAAAGCCAAGCTTGGCTGCAACATTGTGCGAGGCACTATTGCCGAGATCAATAATGCAGCGGATTTCGCCGAGCTTCGCCTCGTCGGCCCATTCCAGTATCGCGGTCATCGCCTCGGTCGCATAGCCCTTGCCCCATGCATCGGCGGCAAAGGCCCAACCCGCTTCGGGATATCCCTCCAGTTCGGGGATGCCGCGTTCGAACTGTGCCAAGCCGCCGTTTCCGACAAAAGCTCCATTTTCCCGCTCAACGAAGGACCAATAGCCATAGCCAAGCAGCGACCATAGCCCGATGCCGGCCAGGAACTTGCCCCAGCTGATATTGCGATTTCGCGGGTCGCCCCCGATGAACTCGGTCATGCGCGGGTCCGCCCATGCGGCGGCATAGGCTTCCCAATGTTTAAGCGACATCGGTTCGATGGTTAGCCGATCGGTGGTCAGCGTTGGTGCAATCATATCTGCATCCCTCGAACAAACCTCGCGACGAAAAATCCGTCGAGGCCGCCTTGCTCGGCCAGCATGGGTGGCATGGTGCGGATATCGCCTTGCGCATTCGGCGCTACACCGACGGGCAGCTCGTCGGCGGTCGCAGCTTGTGTCTTATATTCAGAATGCCGCGCCAAAAACGCCGCGGCCTGCGCCTCGCCCTCATGCGGTTCGAGCGAGCAGGTCGCGAACACCAGCATCCCCCCGGGCTTTACCCACTCCGCCGCGCGGTCGAGCATTGCGCTCTGGATCGCAGCCAGATTGTTGATGGCCTTCAGGTCTATGCGCTGCAACACATCGGGATGGCGGCGCATCGTGCCCGTGGCGCTGCATGGCGCATCGAGCAGGATGGCGTCATATTGCTGTTTCGGTTGCCAGTCCATGACATCGGCGTTGACGCGCTCGGCATTTAATCGCGTGCGCTCCAGATTGGACATCAACCGGTCCATCCGGCGCGCGCTGTTATCGAGCGCGGTGACCGTAAAACCGGCAGCGGAAAGCTGCATTGTCTTGCCGCCCGGCGCCGCGCACAAATCGAGTGCGCGTTTGCCGGCGCCATCACCCAATAGCCGCGCCGGAAGGCTCGCCGCTAAGTCCTGCACCCACCAAGCGCCCTCGTCATAGCCGTCGAGTTCCTCGACCGCTGTGCCACGCGGCAGTCGGACATGGCCGGGCATCAGGCTGATGCCACCCAGCCTTTCGGCCCATTCAGCAGTCAGCGCGGGATCGCGCAAAGCGAGATCAAGCGGCGGCGGTTCAGCCAGCGCTGCCTGCGCGCCCACGATCATGCCATCGCCCCAAGCAGGGTGCCAGCGCATCATCACTGCCTCGGGCAGCGACGGCGTCTCGGGCAGCTTAACCTCGGCGCGCAGCAGCGAGCCCAACACGCCGTGGACCAGCCGCCTCGGACCACCATCGGCCAACGGCAGCGCGGTCGCAATCGCCGCGTGTGCGGGTGTTCCCAATCGCAAGATCTGGGCCAGCGCCAGCCGCAGCACCATCCGCGCCTTGGCATCGCCGGGCAGCGGCTGCTTGGTTTTGCTATCGATCAGCGCGTCCAGATCGACCGACCAGCGCAACGTTTCCTGTGCAATTGCAATCGCCAGCGCACGGTCGGGCGGCGAAAGGCCTTTGGTCGCATTGGCGGTCGCCTGATCCATCGGCGTCCCCATCCGCATTACCGTGTCGAGCAGGCGTAAAGCTGCACGGCGGGTTGGAAGGCCTGAGATTTCGTCGGTCATGCCAAGCGCACTAGGCGGACGGGCAGATTCGCACAACTTTGTTATCGGCTTGCAAAACGTCGCCCGAGCACCAATCTTCATGGCATCAAAAAGGAAAAAGCCATGGGAAAACGCCCCCCGCACGTCAAAGCGCCCGATTATCTCTCCAAAAGCCCGCCCGTACCGGAACCGAAGGATGTCGGCCGCAAAGCTGAGCCAGACCCTGATCGTCTGGACCCCGTGCGCTATGGCGATTGGGAATTGAAGGGCGTTGCGATAGACTTTTAGGCAAGCATGCTGCCCATAAATTGTGCAGGTGCGAAGTTGCTTGTTCTCTGCACTTTTTTTGTGCAGACATCGCGTTAATGGCAACAAAACCGCCCTGCTTTGATGAAATGCTGAATGAAGACGGGACGCCACGCACCGCGTATGCCGCCTATCACAAATGGTTTGCCGAGCAGGATAGCACCCACCTCAAGCAAAAGGCGCGCGACGCTGAAGAATTTTTCCGGCGCACCGGTATTACCTTTGCAGTCTACGGCGATGACGAAGCCGAAGAACGGCTGATCCCGTTCGATATCATCCCGCGCATTGTGACCGCGCGGCAATGGACAAAGGTTTCGCGCGGCATTGAGCAACGGGTACGCGCGATCAATGCGTTTCTTCAGGATATGTATCACCGGCAGGAGATTGTCCGTGCTGGACGGTTTCCAGTCGAGTTGCTCGAAAAAAACGAAGCATTCGTGTCCCAGATGATCGGATTTACCCCGCCCGGCGGAGTCTACACGCATATCGTCGGCATCGACCTTGTCCGCACCGGCCCCGATGAATTTGTCGTACTCGAGGATAATGCCCGCACCCCGTCAGGTGTGTCCTACATGCTCGAAAACCGCGAAACGATGATGAATATGTTCCCTGAACTGTTCAGCAATATTCGCGTCCGCAATGTCAGCGATTACCCGAAGAATTTGCGCGCGTCGCTCAGCCGCGTGGCGCCGCCCGCGTGCAAGGGCGACCCGGTAGTCGCGGTGCTCACGCCGGGCATCCATAACAGCGCCTATTTCGAACATGCGTTCCTTGCCGACCAGATGGGCGCCGAGTTGGTTGAGGGCCATGACATCCGCATCGTTGACGGCCGTGTCGCGATGCGCACGACGCGTGGCTATCAACCCATCGATGTGCTGTATCGCCGCCTCGACGATGATTATCTCGATCCGCTGATTTTCAAGCCCGAATCCAAGCTTGGTATCCCCGGCATTTTCGACTTGTACCGCGCAGGAAAGATTACCATCGCCAACGCGCCTGGCACCGGCATTGCCGACGACAAGGCGGTTTATAGCTATATGCCCGACATCGTCGAATTCTACACTGGCGAGAAACCTATCCTGAAGAACGTAGATACCTGGCGCTGCTCCGAAAAAGACTCGCTTGCCTATGTGCTCGACCATCTGAGCGAACTGGTGGTCAAGGAAGTTCACGGCTCGGGTGGGTATGGCATG
>JANLSY010000069.1:0-7893 GCA_031362665.1 Sphingomonadales bacterium | reverse complement strand
CCAGCTATTTTCATAACCGGATTGATAGGCGGCAAGTTCGTCATGTTCTCGTCCGGCGGCCAGTGCCTCGACCGCTGCATCCGCCGCCAGCATTCCAGATTTCATCGCCGTATGCGTCCCCTTTATGCGCGGGACATTAAGGAAACCCGCGGTGCAGCCAATCAAGGCTCCTCCCGGAAAAGCAAGCTTCGGCACTGACTGGAATCCACCATCGCTTATCGCCCGCGCGCCATAGGATACACGCCGCCCGCCCTTAAGGATTTTCTGGATTTCCGGATGGGTTTTCCAGCGCTGCAATTCCTCGAACGGTGACAGATACGGGTTTGAATAATTTAGCCAAACCACAAAGCCCAGAGCGATCTGGTTGTTCGCCTGATGATAGAGAAACGCCCCGCCATTGGCATCGGTGAGCGGCCAACCTTGGCTGTGAATTACACGGCCTACCGCATGTTGTTCAGCAGGAATATCCCACAATTCCTTAAGGCCGATACCGTAAACCTGCGGCTCGCAATCCTTGTCCAGTCCGAATTGCGGCTTCAGCAATTTGGTCAGATGCCCGCGTACACCTTCGGCAAAAAAGGTATATTTCGCGTGCAATTCCAGGCCCTGGACATAGTCGCCTTTGTGGCTGCCGTCCCGAGCGATGCCCATGTCACCGGTGGCAACGCCTTTTACCGAGCCATCCGGATTGTAGAGGATTTCGGCTGCAGCGAATCCCGGAAAAATTTCGACTCCCAGATTTTCGGCCTGCCCCGCCAGCCAGCGGCACAGATTGCCAAGCGAACCGGTGTAGGTTCCCTTATTGTGCATGAAGCCGGGGGTAATGAAATGCGGCAGATTGAACTTGCCAGTCTTGGTCATAACCCAATGCTGATTGTCGTTCACGGGTGTTTCAGCAAGCGGGCAACCCTGCTCCCGCCAATCCGGGATGAGCTCGTCGAGCGCCTTGGGGTCGATGACCGCACCTGAAAGGATATGCGCGCCGACTTCGGAACCCTTTTCAATGATGCACACACTGGTTTCGGGCGATTTTTGTTTAATGTGGATCGCGGCAGATAGCCCGGCTGGCCCTGCACCAACTATTACCACATCATAGGGCATCGACTCCCGTTCACTCATCGCCTTAATCCTTTACCCCACGTCACATTCGGGCCATCGCATTAAACAAACAGCCTGCGGATATTGCCATGCCAAGCAATTGACCCCGCCGTCAACCAGTGTCTGAACGGAAATATGGAGCAACAGGGGCAACTTGCCGCATCCAGTATGATCGAATCGCTAACCGGCTGGTGGGAACTGGCTGGTGTAGATGCGGCTGTCGGCGAGGTACCAATCGACTGGCTAACGGTCGAAACAAGAGTAGAAGTCAAGACAGAAGCCTCCACGACGCCCGCCACGGTATCGTTGCCTGCGCGCGCTGGTCCAGATCAACCCGCAGTCGAATGGCCTACGGATATCGACATGTTGAAGTCGATGATACGCAACGGCGTAAAACTTCCGGGCAATGGCTTTGGCACCGACTTTATCGCTCCATCGGGCCCTTCGAGTTGTGAAGCCATGATCATTTCAGACTTGCCCGATCAGGACGAGGTAGCAGGCGGATCGCTCGGCAGCGGGGCGACCGGAATGCTGCTTGGCCGTATGTTGGCCGCGATCGGGCTCAATCTCACCGATTGCTACTGGACTGCACTGGCTACCACGATTCCTCCAACCGGCGATTTGCCCGACGAAGCGTTGCACGAACTGGCAGATTTTACCCGGCACCAGTTAGGTCTTTTGAAGCCAAATTCGGTTATCTTGCTCGGCTCGACGGCATGCAAGGCTCTGCTGGGCGAAGAACTGATGAAAGCACGTGCGCAGTTACGGAATCTTAACCATGATGGCAGCAACATGGCGGTCCTGACGACATTTCATCCGCGAACCCTAATCGCGCGGCCTGCCATGAAGGCACAAGCGTGGAAAGATTTGCAGATGTTCGCAAAAAGGGCTGTCTCGTGAACCGATATAAATTGCTTGCAACGGTTTTGATGCTCTCTCCAGTAGCTGCCGCGCAGGCGAATACTAGTGAAGGCTTCCGCGCGATTGTGTCGGCACAGTCCGCCCCAACGGTCCTAAGCAAATCCGAACAAAGTGCTTATACCGAAATTTTCGCGAACATTCGCGCGCAAAAATGGGACGAGGCGGCCAAGCTTATCGACCGCATGCCTGCTGGACCAATGTCAGCAATGGCGCGCGCAGAGCTATATCTCGCACCCAACAGCCCAAAGGTCGATGCCGCCCAATTGCAGGCGCTTCTTCAATCGGCTCCCTATTTGCCGCAAGCCGAACAACTGGCGACCATGGCGCGCAAACGCGGCGCCGATGTATTGCCGGACCGTCCCGGTATCCGTCGTTTTTCATGGCTTGGTGGAGCGCCGAAGCGCGATCTGCCCAACAATATCGCCAGCGATGCGTTTCGTAGCGAGTTACAGACTTTCATCAAGAACGACGATCCGGCGTCCGCCGAACGCTTGGTTGAAAGCAAGTCCGGCGAGCTAGCAGCAGATGCGCTGACCGAATTGCGATATCGCGTTGCATGGTCATATTATATCGAGAACGATGATCTGTCGGCCAGGCGTCTGGCTGGTATCGCTCGCGCAGCCGGTGGCGAATGGGGCACGCAAGCTGCTTGGGCTTTCGGCCTCGCCTCATGGCGGCTCAAGGATTATGCAGCCGCGTTCGAAGCATTCGATGCCGTGTCTCGCCAAGCCACCAATGATGATTTAAAGGCCGCGGGCTTATTCTGGAGCGCGCGCGCCGCGATGGCAGCGAAACAGCCGCAACAATTTCAACCGCGTATGCAAAATGCAGCGCAACTACCTGAAACATTCTACGGATTGCTTGCCAGCGAATCGCTGGGCATGGATCCGATTGCGCGCAAAGCCGCTAAAGTCTCGAAACTCGACTGGAACAGCCTGAAAGACCAGCAGAACGCTGTGCTTGCTGTTTCGTTGGCCGAAATCGGCCAGACCAAGCTGGCGGATGAAGCACTGCGTCACCAAGCAAAAATTGGCGACGCCCGCCAGCATGCGAATCTCGCCCAACTCGCAGGTTCGCTTAACCTGGCTTCGACCCAATTCTGGATGGGCCATTATGGCCCGTCACGTGACCAGAGCAACGCCATGGCACGCTATCCGATGCCCAATTGGGAGCCGACCGGTGGCTGGCGAGTGCCCCCCGCACTGGTGTACGCGCACACCTTGCAGGAATCGAACTTCCGCACCGATGTCATTAGCCCCGCAGGCGCACGCGGCCTTATGCAGGTTAGGCCGGGCACAGCCGGTGACTTGGCCCGCGCGCGCGGTATCGGCTTTGCGGCTTCGGAGCTTGACCGGCCAGCGGTGAACCTCGAATACGGCCAGTCCTACCTTGAAAAACTGCGCGATTTGCCAGCAACCGGCGGTCTGCTGCCTAAGGTCATCGCGGCATATAATGCGGGGCCGACGCCGGTCACCCGCTGGAACAGCGAAATCCGCGACAATGGCGATCCGTTGCTCTTTATAGAATCAATTCCTTATTGGGAGACGCGTGGGTATGTTTCGATCATCCTGCGCAATTACTGGATTTACGAAATGCGCGAAAACAAGGCGTCGGGCAGCCTGAATGGCCTTGCACAATATCTCTGGCCAAGATTTCCCGATGAGAACGGCAATGTAATCGCGCGCCGCATGCCAAAAACCAATGTCGCCGGAGGCAGCATTGCCGCTCGATGAAAGCCGCACTTTCAAGCCGGTTAACATCGCGCTGCTGACGGTTTCGGACACGCGCGGCGTTGACGATGACAGCAGCGGCGATATCTTGGCCGAACGCATCCTTTCGGCAGGCCACAAGATCGTCGAGCGTGCCATATTGCGCGACGATACCGCATTGATTACCTCGCGCCTGCACAACTGGATCGACGACGACAATATCGATGTAGTGATATCCACTGGCGGTACGGGCCTTACCGGGCGCGATGTGACCCCCGAGGCGTTGGACCGAGTCAAAACGAAGGATATCCCTGGATTTGGCGAACTGTTCCGCTGGCTTAGCTACGCCAGCATCGGTACCTCGACGATCCAGTCGCGCGCATGCGCCGTGCTGGCGCGCGGAACATATATCTTCGCCCTTCCCGGCTCGAACGGCGCGGTGAAGGATGGATGGGACCAGATATTGCTTCATCAGCTCGATAGCCGCCACAGGCCATGCAACTTCGTCGAATTGATGCCGAGGTTGCGCGAGAGTTAGGATGGTCTAATCCGTTATCATCGTTTAATCGCGGGCGGCGCGGAAGGCGGCGGAGACGTGGGCGGTGCAGGAGGTACCGGCGTAATTTTTTTGGCGGCCTCGTCTCTGACGTAGGTTGAAAAACTGCCCAATCCTCTCGACCATAAATCCACAACATCTAAAAAATTGCGCTTGGTTACACCGCCCATTGTGTTCAAGTCATAAGTCAGTCGCAGCTCCTTGTTTTCCCTCGCGGCTGCCTGCAAATATCGATACTTTAAATTAAAACCGTTGGCATATTCCGCAGTCTGATCAGGATGCGGCTGAAAGACGATGCTGAACTGCAAGGAATCGCATTTGATACCCTCGCGGCAACCGATGAAGCTTATCAGAAAATTGTAGCCACCCGCCGCGCTCGATATGAATTCGCCGACTTGGTCTTTTTTCAATTCGGCGCGGTAGCCTGCCCCCTGCAGCGCCGTTACAACTGACGTAGGGCTTGACGCGCAAACCATGTCTTGCGCGCAGGCATTTTCATCTACAGCGAGAGCTGGCGTTGAAAATGTTATAAGGAAAGCCGTGGTCGATATCATTACGGGTCGCATAGAAAACTCCTTCGAATTTTTCCCTCATCTAAACAGCAGCGCAGACACAAGCGTTCTGATGTACTGGTATCATTGCGTCATAAATTAATGTTCTTTATTTGTTCCCTTAAACATGCCAACATCAGGAATGCAAAAACTTCAGCCTGTCGAAGCAGCCAAAGGGCGTGGTGCTCCGAACAACACCACGCCAGTACGCTTCAATTTGTTGGAGCGGGAACATGACGGCGATTGGATTGACGCTCGGCAACATGTTGATGGAGACGTTCTTCAACTAAAAACGACTGTGACCGAGGAATTTCCGAAGTTTATCCTGTCGTTCAATAGTTCGCCCGACCTGCCCTTCGACCGTTCGGTCAATGCCTATCGCGGGTGCGAGCATGGCTGTATCTATTGCTATGCGCGCCCGAGCCATGCCTATCACGACCTGTCGCCGGGGCTGGATTTCGAAAGCCGCTTGTTTGCCAAGCCCAATGCGGCGGAATTGTTGCGAAAAACTCTAGCGAAACCAGGATATAAGCCCGAGACGATTGCGATTGGTACAAACACCGATCCGTATCAGCCAATCGAACGGAGCTACCGGATTACACGGTCGATACTGGCGTTGATGGTCGAAACATCGCATCCGATTGTGATCACCACCAAATCAGCGCGGGTGGTCGATGATATCGATTATTTGCGTCAGTTGGCGGCAAAACAGCTAACCGGAGTGGCAATTTCGGTGACATCGCTAGATGCCAAGTTGGCGCGAATTTTGGAACCGCGCGCCTCATCACCGATGACCCGGCTTGCCGCCGCTAGGAAGCTCGCCGAAGCCGGTATTTATGTACATGTGAATATCGCGCCGGTTATTCCTGCGATTACCGACGACGAAATCGAGGCAATTGTGGATGCAGCTGCCGAACATGGGGCTTCAAGCGTCTCTTGGATACCCATCCGCCTGCCCCATGAAGTCGCGCCACTATTCCGCGACTGGCTTCAGGTTCATTTTCCCGACCGCGCGTCGAAAGTGATGAATCACATTCACGAAATGCGCGGCGGCAAGGATAATGACCCCGAGTTCTTCTCGCGCATGAAGGGCCAAGGCGTATGGGCCGAGCTCATCCGCACACGCATGAAGATTGCGGTGCGAAAATATGGGCTCGATAGTTCGAAATGGAATGTGCGCAACGACCTGTTCATACCGCCCAATGTGAACGGCCAACTCAGCCTGTTCTAGCCGAAGCTGGTATCGTCACCATCGAGCGGTTTGAAACGGATAAGACGGCTTGTCATGACCGCTGCCTGCCGATTGACGACCGCTTTGCGATATTCAGGATCGGTAACCATTTCCATGAACGCCGCGCTGTTGGGGTAACGCGCGATGAACACCATGTCCCAATGACGGTCGGCGGGGCCGATGACCATCGCTTCCATCTCGCCGCGCCAAATGATGCTGCCACCGACGCGCTTGAATATCGGTCCGCTGGTCTTGCCATATTCCTGATAGGCGCGCTGTCCGCTCCATTCATTTCCGGCATTGGGATGGTCTGCAGGATATTGGGCCATCTCGTTGAATTTCAGCAAGTTCAACATATTGATCGGAACATCGCGCGGCAGCGATTTGAACAGGTCGAATGCCTCGCGCGTCGGATCGATACAAGCATCGGTCATGGCTTAATCCTCCAGCACGAAGTCCTTGAACTGCTGACGCAGTGCAACTTTCTGGATCTTGCCAGTCCCTGTATGCGGCAGTTCATCGACGAACAGCACACGGTCTGGCATCCACCATTTCACGATGCGCTCGGACAGATACGCTTTGACCGTCTCTTCGGTTACATCTGCGCCAGGCTTTTTAACGGCAATCAAAACAGGCCGCTCGTCCCATTTTGGATGTGCTATGCCAATTGCTCCGGCCTCGGCAATACCGGGGCAGCCCACCGCGATATTTTCCAGTTCGACCGAACTAATCCACTCGCCGCCCGATTTGATTACGTCCTTGACGCGATCGGTAATCTGCATCGTACCATCTGGATGCAGTACCGATACATCACCGGTGTCGAACCATTGATCTTCATCGACACAGTCGGCTTCGGCTTTGAAATAGCGCTTGATAACCCACGGCCCACGAATTTGCAGCGCGCCAGACGTAACGCCGTCACGCGGTGCGACGTTGCCATCCTTGTCTATAACGCGCAGTTGAACACCAAAGGGCGTACGGCCCTGTTTGCACACCACATCGATTTGTTCGTCGAGTGTCAGATCGTACCAGTTAGGCGTCGGTGCCCCCATCGTGCCGATCGGTGAAGTTTCGGTCATTCCCCAAGCGTGACTGACGCGCACGCCTGCCGTCATGAGCCGCGAAATCATGGCACGTGGCGCTGCCGATCCGCCTATCGTGACCAGCTTCAGCTTGCCCAATGAAGCATCGCGGCCGGCTGCCGCCTCGGTATCAAGATGTCCGAACATCGCGAGCCAAACAGTAGGCACACCAGCGCTGTGGGTTATCCCCTCGTCAAGCATCAGGCGGTGCAGAATGGGTGCTTCGTTGGTTGTGGAAAACACGAACTTCACACCCGCTGCCGCGCCAGCAAAAGGTAGACCCCAGCTTGCCGCGTGAAACATCGGCACGATAGGCAGCAACGCCGCCTGCGGGCTTAAATCGAATACCGACGGCGCAATTTCTGTCATAGCGTGCAGCATCGTCGAACGGTGTTGGTACAATACGCCTTTGGGATTGCCGGTCGTACCGCTGGTATAGCACAGCATGCACGGGTCTCGCTCGTCGCCGGTGGCCCATTCATAATTGCCATCTTGCGCTGCGATGAGCGCGCCGTAGCTTTCGGGATCGTCAAACACGATATAATGCTCGACCGTCTTCAGATGCGGTTTCAGGCGGTCGATAATTGGCTGGAACGCCGCGTCGTACATCAGTACTTTGTCTTCGGCATGGTTCATGATGTAGATCAGGTCTTCATCGAACAGCCGGATATTGACGGTGTGGATGACCCCGCCAAAGCCAATCGCGCCATACCATGCCGCCAAATGGCGGTGATGGTTCATCGCA
>JANLSY010000276.1:0-9415 GCA_031362665.1 Sphingomonadales bacterium | reverse complement strand
ATCCATTTGGCATATTGGCCGTTTTCGGTGAACTGTTCCTGAAAGTCGATTTCCTTCGCCTTCGGCATACCGACGCTATTTTCATAGTCGGGACGCATCGGCGTATAGCCGGGGAGCGATCCGACTATGAAAATAGCGTCGGTATGCCGAAGGCGAAGGAAATCGACTTTCAGGAACAGTTCACCGAAAACGGCCAATATGCCAAATGGATCAACAACGCCATTTTGCTGCCGATCATAACGATCATTTCGCTGTTCGTGCTTGGCCTTTTGCTCTGGGTCATCGTTCGCTTCAACCGTCGCGCTAACCCGGTGCCATCAAAGACCACGCACAATGCTGTCATCGAAGTTGTCTGGACCCTAGTTCCTGTTCTCATCCTGCTTGGTATTGCCTGGCCTTCACTCGACCTGCTCGCCAAGCAATTCAAGCCTGCACCTGCCGATGCGGTGACCGTCAAAGTCACCGGCTACCAATGGTATTGGGGATATACATATCCCGACCATGGCGGTTTCGAGGTCGTTTCGAACATGCTGAAGAACAAGGACGAGGTTGCGCCGGGCGAACGTTTCCGTACCGACAATGATGGCCCGCACCAATTGGCGGTCGATAACCGCATGGTGGTGCCAGCAGGTGTGCCCATTCGAATCCAGACCACCGCTGCCGACGTCATTCACGCATTCGCCGTCCCGTCGCTCTGGTTCAAGCTAGATGCCGTCCCAGGACGCCTCAACGAAAAATCGCTGACCATCACCAAGCCCGGAGTTTATTTCGGGCAATGTTCCGAATTGTGCGGCGCGCGGCATGGCTTCATGCCAATTGCCGTCGAAGCGCTTCCGCCCGCACAATTCGCTGCATGGGTGAAAGCACAAGGCGGCACCATGCCCGGTGAGGCTGCGGCGGCACCCGCCGCTGGCACTCCCGCTCCGGCCGCGCCTGCGGCTCCTGCAACAACCGAAACTGCGGCCCCTGCCGCTGCAACCAAGTAAGAAGGCCGACTGTCATGACCACAATCGCTGCGACCGCTGGAGATTTCCACGACCATTCGCATGACGCCGACCACAAGCCGGGCTTTTTCGCCCGCTGGTTCATGTCCACCAACCACAAGGATATCGGCACACTCTATCTGATCTTTGCGATTTTTGCAGGGATCGTCGGCGGTGCGATTTCGGGCCTGATGCGGCTTGAACTGGCCGAGCCGGGTATCCAGTATCTGCAAAGCTGGGCCTCGATGATGGCCGGCAAGGAAGCCTCGATGGACGAGGCCTATCATATGTGGAACGTGCTGATTACCGCGCACGGTCTGATCATGGTGTTCTTCATGGTTATGCCTGCAATTATCGGCGGCTTTGGCAACTGGTTCGTGCCGTTGATGATTGGTGCGCCCGACATGGCGTTCCCGCGCATGAACAATATCTCGTTCTGGCTGACTGTCGTTGCGTTCATCATGCTGCTGGGTTCAAGCTTCGTGCCGGGCGGTACAGGCCTTGGCGCTGGGACAGGCTGGACGGTGTATGCGCCGCTTTCGACATCGGGCTCGGTCGGGCCGGCGGTTGATATGGCGATTTTCTCGCTTCACCTTGCAGGTGCTGCATCGATTCTGGGTGCTATCAACTTTATCACCACAATCTTTAACATGCGCGCGCCCGGCATGACTTTGCACAAGATGCCACTTTTCGTGTGGTCGGTGCTCGTAACTGCATTCCTTCTTCTGCTCGCATTGCCGGTGCTCGCGGCCGCAATCACCATGTTGCTGGTCGACCGTAATTTCGGCGGCGCGTTCTTCGATGCGGCTGGCGGCGGTGACCCCGTTCTTTACCAGCATCTATTCTGGTTCTTCGGCCATCCCGAAGTCTACATCATGATCTTGCCGGGCTTCGGCATCATCAGCCAGATTGTCGCTACTTTCAGTCGCAAGCCCGTCTTCGGCTATCTCGGCATGGCTTATGCGATGGTCGCAATCGGCGTTGTCGGTTTCGTCGTCTGGGCGCACCACATGTTCACGACAGGCATGAGCGTCGACATGAAGATGTACTTCACCGCAGCAACGATGGTGATTGCAGTTCCGACCGGCATCAAGATCTTCAGCTGGATCGCAACGATGTGGGGCGGGTCGGTCAGCTTCAAAACCCCGATGGTCTGGGCGATGGGCTTCATCTTCATGTTCACCGTTGGTGGCGTCACCGGCGTCGTTCTCGCCAATGGCGGGCTCGACGATAACCTGCATGACACCTATTATGTTGTTGCCCACTTCCATTATGTGCTGTCGCTTGGTGCAGTGTTTTCGCTTTTTGCCGGTTTCTATTACTGGTTCGGCAAGATGTCGGGACGTCATTTGAACGAGTTTCTCGGGCACCTGCATTTCTGGATTTTCTTCATCGGCGTGAACGTCTTGTTCTTCCCGATGCACTTCTTGGGTAACTCGGGTATGCCGCGGCGTTACCCCGATTATCCTGAAGCCTTTGCCTATTGGAATGGCGTAGCATCGATGGGCTACGCAATCATGGGAGTGGGTGTAATCATCTTCTTCATCAATGTCTTCTGGTCGCTGGCCGCAGGACGTCGTGCAGAGGATAATTATTGGGGTGAAGGCGCAACGACGCTCGAATGGACGTTGTCGAGCCCGCCACCCTTCCACCAGTTCGAAACGCTACCGGAAATCAAGTAACCGGCCGCTCAATCGCAGCCCCTCCCGTCCCTGAGCTTGTCGAAGGGGGGAGGGGAGGAAAAATTTATGACAACCGCCATACGCGAAATCATGATGCCAGCCGAATGGCGCGACTTCTGGGCTTTGACCAAGCCCCGGGTGATGAGCCTTGTTGTGTTTACAGCATTGTGCGGTTTGCTGGCAGCACCGGGCAATATCCACCCTGTCATCGGATTCACGGCAATTCTGTGCCTTGCCATGGGTGCTGGCGCGTGCGGCGCGCTCAACCAATGGTATGAAGCCGATGTCGACGCGAAAATGGCTCGCACCTCGAAGCGGCCTTTGCCTGCGGGCCGAATGGACCGTGAAGCTGCGTTGCATTTCGGCATCGGGTTGGCTGCCTTTTCCGTGGGCATCATGGGTGTCGCAGTCAATTGGCTGTCGGCGGGTATCCTTGCCTTCTCGATTTTCTTTTATTCGGTGGTTTATACCATCTGGCTCAAGCCAAACACGCCACAGAATATCGTGATTGGTGGCGCAGCCGGAGCATTTCCGCCGGTCATCGGCTGGGCCGCGGTGACTGGCGATGTGACGCTGCTCCCGATCCTGCTGTTTGCCATCATATTTCTTTGGACGCCGCCGCATTTCTGGGCGTTGGCACTGTTCATGAAGACCGATTACGGCGCGGCAGGCATCCCGATGCTGCCCAATGTTTCGGGACAACGCGTTACCCGTAACCAGATTTTCGGCTATAGCTTTCCGATGGCGGCGGCGGCGATTGCGCCTTTCGCATTGGGTGAAAGCGGCTGGCTTTATGGCATCTCGTCGATTGTCCTCAACGTAATTTTCCTCGCACTTGCCTTCAGGGTTTGGCGTAACGAGGCAACCGAAGCGTCGGCGATGAAGCCGGAGAAGAAACTGTTCGCCTTCTCCATTCTGTATCTTTTCCTGCTGTTTGGTCTGTTCGCATTCGACCGCATGGTGCTGGCATGACGCAACCCGAACAGCATGTTTATACGGCTGAGGAAACGAAGATTATCCGTGCACGACAGGCTGCGCGATCGCGTATCATGGGCATAGTACTGGTCGCCTTTTGCGTGCTGTTTTTCATGATTACAATCGTCAAAATCGGGGTCTGGGGATGACGGCAAAAGCCAATGCCCGTGTCGGTTTCATGGCAGCCGCTTTGGCCGTTTCGATGGTCGGCGTCGGTTTCGCTGCCGTTCCGCTTTATCGTCTTTTTTGTCAGGTTACCGGCTTTGGTGGCACCACGATGCGGGTGGACGCGGCGCAAGCGGCAACGGTTGCTGCGACCCAAAAGCCAATCACCATCCGCTTCGATGCCAATCATCGCAGTGACCTGCCTTGGGAATTTCGCCCCGAGCGTCCGACAGATACCGTCAGTATCGGTGCCAAGGATATGTCGATCTTCATCGCCAAAAACCTGTCCGGTGAACCAGTAACGGGTACCGCAACGTTCAACGTCACGCCGGAACTGGCGGGTAAATATTTCAACAAAATTCAATGTTTTTGCTTTACCGAGCAAACTCTTAAACCCGGCGAGCAAGTGCGCATGCCGGTGCTCTATTATGTCGATCCGAAGATCATGACCGATCCGGAAACGAAGGACATTCAGGAAATCACACTTAGCTATACCTTTTACCCTGTGGACCAGCAGGATAAGGGCAGCTAAGAGCCACTAAACGTATAGACCACAGGGAATAAGCCATGGCCGGTGCCAAGAACCACGATTACCATATCCTGCCGCCGAGCATCACGCCGCTCATCGGTTCATTCTCGGCGCTCACCATGTTCTTCGGGCTGGTAATGTGGATGCATCCCGAACAATTCAGCTATGGCAGCCTGATTTTCGGCCTCGGAGTCATTGGCGTTCTTTACACATTCTACGCGTGGTGGGCCGACGTCGTGCACGAGGCGCATGCCGGTGACCATACGCCAGTGGTTCAGCTCCACCTGCGCTACGGCATGATCCTGTTCATTGCGTCCGAAGTGATGTTCTTCGTCGGATGGTTCTGGGCTTGGTTCGATTATTCGCTTTTCCCCGTGCCGCTTGAATTGACACCGAACGAGGGCGGGCATGGCTTTACCGTTGCCAATCTGATCGGTCAGGACGGCGCTGCGGCGTTGATGCAGTGGCCACCAAAGGGCCTCGAAGTCCTCGACGCAATGAAGCTGCCGTTGCTCAACACACTTATCCTGCTTTGCTCTGGCACGACCGTCACTTGGGCGCATCATGCGCTTATCCACAATCAGCGTGGCGGCGAGATGAAGGGTTTGTGGGGCATGATTGGCGTCGGCGAAAATGACGGCCTGAAAAAGGGTCTGTGGCTGACGATTTTGCTCGGTCTGCTGTTCAGCGCGATCCAGGCATATGAATATTCGGTCGCGCCGATACCTTTTGGCGGTCTGAATTACGGCACCAATTTCTACATGGCTACCGGGTTCCATGGCTTTCACGTCATTGTAGGTACAATCTTCCTGATCGTTTGTCTCGTCCGCGCCTATAAGGGCCACTTCACGCCCAAACAGCATTTCGGTTTCGAGGCAGCAGCCTGGTATTGGCATTTCGTCGATGTGGTGTGGCTGTTCCTGTTCATCACCATCTACGTCTGGGGTGGCTGGGGCGCGCCGGTCCATTGATCGGTCAATGAACAAAACGCAACATTCAGAGGGGCGGCCCGGCATCGTTCAGGTCGCCCTTCATGGTCTTTGCCCCCAGTGCGGCGCGAGGACGCTTTTTGCGGGAGCCGCCCGATTTTCGCATCGATGCGTGAATTGCGGCCTAGATTATGACAGCTTCAATGTCGGCGACGGCCCGGCTGCGTTGTTAACGTTGTTAATCGGCGCGCTGGTCATCGTTCTTGCAGTCTTTGTCGACATCGCCTTCAATCCGCCTTTCTGGGTACAGGCCGTGATCTGGGTACCATTCACCGCCGTGCTGACTTTCTGGTCGCTACGCGCCGCAAAGGCGGCGTTGCTTGCAGCTGAATTTCGCAACAAAGCGGGCGAAGCGGGCATGGACGACCTGTCATGAAAAACTGGCCGTTAATACCAACAGTTCTGGTTACACTGGCAGTGGCGGTAATGATTGCACTTGGGTTCTGGCAATTACAGCGCAAGGAATCGAACGAGACGCTTCTTCGGCAGGTGTCTGCCAATGTCGAAAAGCCGGCAATCGCCTATCCCCACCTAGGTCCGGTGGACGTGAGTTCACTGCACCGCAAATCATCAGTTAATTGTTTGCGCGTCGCACGATGGCGGGAGGATTCGGGCAGCGATGTGTCCGGCAAAGCGGGCACCCGCTATTTGGCTGAATGTGTAACCGGCGTTGAAGGGCCGGGCGCTTTAATTGTCGCGGGAATATCAAATCGGCCCAACGAAAAGGTGGATTGGAAGGGCGGGTTGGTCGAAGGGATTATATCCACCGAGCCCGACCGACAATCCATGATTGCGAAGCTGTTTGGTCCGAAGCTCGTATTGCGCCCTATGCTGGTATCACGAGAAGGCCTGGGCGGCCTTCGCACTCCGGAGCCCCCGTCTTTGAGCAAAATTCGCAGCAAGATCGCCAACAATGGTTCTTACGCCGTTCAATGGTTCCTGTTCGCTGCAGCTGCAGCGTTGATTTATGTGCTTGCGCTGCGCAAAAAAATGGCCGGGAATTAAACCCGGCCACGGTCGTTTGACGGCTCGCCTTAACTATTTAGGCGAAAGCACCATCAGCATTTGGCGGCCTTCCATGCGAGGATAGGCCTCAACCTTCGCGGTTTCAGCGGTATCAGCCTGAACGCGTTGGAGCAGATTCATACCCAATTGCTGGTGGGCAAGTTCGCGGCCTCGGAAACGCAGAGTAATCTTGACCTTGTCACCTTCGTCGATGAACTCGGCGACCTTTTTCATCTTCACCATATAATCATGATCGTCGATGTTCGGACGCATTTTGATCTCCTTGATCTCCTGCGTCTTCTGGCTCTTGCGGGCAAGGTTGGCCTTTTTCTGAGCCTCATATTTAAACTTGCCGATGTCCAGAAATTTGCACACGGGCGGGTCAGCGTTCGGGGATACTTCAACCAGGTCAAGACCGACTTCGGCCGCCTGCGCTATCGCTTCGCGGGTGTAGAGAACCCCCAGATTTTCGCCATCGTCATCGATGACACGGACTTTTTCCGCAGTGATAAGATTATTGAAGCGCGGGCCACTCTTTACTGGTGGCGTCATGGCGCGCCGGGTCGGCGGGGTTGCGATAGTCGATACTCCTGAAGTTATGATGGCGCTGCCCTTACCGCCAAATGCGCGGGAAATAAAGGGCTTTGGCAGGGGGCTTTACCGAATATGGGGATGGCGTGCTGTTGATGCAACGCTGGTAGCGATTCGGTGATATTGCCCAGGCGACTTGTTGCAAAGCTTTGCAATGCGCCAGGGCCCGCATACGTATGCGTTGGAAAATATCAACCGACTTTCAGCGCGATACGCCATGTTACATTCTTTTACCATGCCGTTCACTTTACGTGCAGGTAAATTACTATATAAGGAGACACATAGTTAGCCGACTGACGTTTTTAAATACTCGTTAGCGACATAATATTACGCGGATTTAGGAATTTGAATGAACAGCTCCTCCAGCGGTTCGCTTTCGAGCGTGCCAAACGGGCGGATAATCGACTTCGAACATGCCGAATTGCGCAAGCTGCCTTTTCAGGGCGGCTTGTATCTCTGGGTGAGGGGGAGCCTCCCGGGGACCGGTTTCGAGGCTAGACTGGCCCCCCGAATTTATCACGACCGCCCGGAATTTTGGGGCATCGAAGTGGCGGTCATCCAAGCGCCAGAACCGGCGAACGATGTTGGCGGCGCGCGCGCTAGGCTCGTTTTCGAGCGGTCCGTTCCACTGATGGGCATCACCGGTGTTCGGGGGATCGCCGTGATTGGTGCCAATCAGGTGAAGCGGATCGAGATTACCGGCGAGTCCTGAAGAGGGTCGCAACTTGTCGGTAGGGTCGGGGACAGGCTGAGAAATCGCCTGTCCTCGTACTCATTTTTCCCCAATCATTTCGCCAGCGCCGTCAGCGTGTCGACCGTCAGAACCTGCGGCAATATTCGCGGCTCGCCGCCCTTCGGATAATATAGATACAGGGGCACGCCTGACCGGCCATGTTTGGCAAGGAAGCGGGTGATCGCCGGGTCACGCCGGGTATAATCACCCACCATCGTTTTTATGCCTGCCTTTGCAAATGCCCTCGCCGTCTCGTCACGGTCGATAGCGGCCGCCTCGTTCACCTTGCAGGTGACGCACCAGTCAGCCGTAAAATAGACGAAGACCGGACGCCCTTCCGCACGCAATTCCGAAAGCCGCTGTTCCGAGAAAGCCTCACCGTCGAGCCTTCCTTCGGCGGCCACGCCGTGCGCCATTTCGGGCAAGCGCCCAAGGGCAAAATAGCCCACCGCCCACAATGCGATAGACAGACCGAGGATTGACCAAATAGGCGCCTTACGGCGGACGATGATGATTATCCCGGCGAGCAACACCACTGCCGCCAAGCCGCCTATCAACCAGCCACCGCCACCGACCAGCTGCGCCAACAGCCACAGCAACGCAAGCGCGGTCAGCGCCATTGGCACCGCCATGACCTTGCGGAATTTATCCATCCATGGCCCGGGCTTTGGCATCCGGCTGCGCAGCGCAGGCACATAAGCAATCGCGAGGAAGGGCAGCGCCAGACCAAAACCCAGCCCCGCAAAAATCAACAAAGCTTGCGCCACTGGCAATAGCAACGCTGCCCCCATAGCGGCGGCCATGAACGGGCCTGTGCAGGGCGTTGCGACCACCGCCGCCAGCACGCCCGTCCAGAATGATCCCGCCGCGCCGCCTTGGCGCGTCAATCGGTCACCCGCACCAATGCCGCCAACTTCAAACAGTCCGGCAAGATTCGCGGTAACCGCGACCATCAGCAGCAACAAGAGCAGAACTATCGCTGGGTCCTGTAACTGGAATGCCCAGCCGATTTCCTCGCCGCCAGCGCGTAAGGCAAGCATAACTGCGCCAAGTGCAAGGCAGCTCAAGATAATCCCGGCGGTATAGGCCAGCGCATCGCGCCGCGCCTGACGCTCATCGCCGCCCGCTTTGGCAATAGCGAGCGCCTTCAACCCCAGGATCGGGAACACGCAGGGCATCAGGTTAAGCAGCAACCCGCCGAGGATCGAAAAGCCCAGGACCCAGCCGAAGGTCAAAGTGGATTCGGGGTTAGTCGCTGCGGTCGATTGGCCCAGCACAGTGACCTCATCGCCGCCCGTCGGCACGGCGCCGGGCATTGCGCGCACCTCCAGCCCTTGCCCGTCGCCAAAACGAAGCAGGCCATCAATCTGACCGTTGAAGCTTTTATTGATCTCGCTCGTGACGACCAGCCAGTCGCCCGTTCGGCGAGCCGACTGCATAGCGGCATAGCGCAAAACATTTTCGGATCGCGCAAAGAACCAGACATTCTCCGCTGCGGCGCTTTTCGGATAGGGGATCGCGACAGAAATCCGCTTGCCATTTATTTCATACGCTGCCTGCCGGTCGAGCGGCACCGGGAGGGCGGCGCGCCAGACATCGAAGCGTGTGCGCTGGCCAGCGGCGATTGCACCGTCACCGACTATAAGCGGTATCGACAGCACGCCCCCCTCCGGCACGCAGACGATGTCGGTGCAGGCCGACCAGCGGGCATCAACTTTGATGTCCAGCTTTTGACCCGCGCGCGCATTGCCGGGTATTTTCAG
>JANLSY010000270.1:0-1747 GCA_031362665.1 Sphingomonadales bacterium | reverse complement strand
CGGCGGGTCAGGCGCATTACGGCGTTTGGAACCGGCTGTTCAAATCGTTCTATGATCTGCTGGCGGTGCGCTGGATGAAGACGCGGCTGCTGCGATTTAAAGTGGTAGAGCGGGTGAATTGACGGAGTGCCGGTTAATTCGCCTCCGCCTTCTTCCGCGCTTTCTCGTTCTTCGCGCGTTGTTCGGCGAAGAATGTTTGCAGCAACAAACGACATTCCTCCTCGCGCACGCCGCGCGTGATGTCGCACTGGTGGTTGAGGCCGGGGAATTGAAGAAGGTTTAACGCGCCGCCCGCCGCTGTGTTCATGGGTGATACCGGCAGCCTCGCGCTCGGCGGCACGCTGGGCACAATTGCGGTTGTCGCCCACCACGAATTCGTGCTCGCGGTGATCGGCGGGTTGTTCGTTGTCGAAGCGCTTTCGGTGATCATTCTGGTGTTCTGGTTCAAGCGCACGGGGCGGCGCGTGTTCAAGATGGCACCGATCCATCATCATTTTGAACAGCTTGGCTGGGCCGAATCGACTGTGGTCATCCGCTTCTGGATCATTGCACTGGTGCTCGCGCTAGCTGGCCTGAGCACGTTGAAACTGCGGTGATCACCAGCAAAACGTGGTGCGGCAAACGCTATGCGGTGCTCGGGCTGGCGCGCTCGGGACTGGCGACCGTGCGCGCGCTCCTCGCGGCGGGGGCCGAGGTTACGGCGTGGGACAGCGATCCCGCCCGCCGTGTCGATGATCTCGATTGGCAAGATCCGGCGACGCTCGACCTCTCCGGCTTTACGGCCGTCATCGTCTCTCCCGGCGTTCCCCTCAACCGCCACCCGATTGCCGCGCATGCCGCAAAATATGGCATGCCCATCATCGGTGACATCGAACTCTTCGCCCAGTCCCGCGCCGAATTGCCGCCGCACAAGGTCGTCGGGATCACCGGCACCAACGGCAAATCGACGACGACGGCGCTGGTGCATCACATCCTGAAAACAGCAGGCGTGCCGACGACGATGGGCGGCAACATCGGGCTGCCAATTTTGGGGCAGGCGCCATTGCCAGCGGGTGGCGTCTACGTGCTCGAACTGTCGAGTTATCAGATCGACCTGACCTTCACCCTCGATTGCGATGTCGCGGTGCTGCTCAACATCACGCCCGATCATCTGGACCGGTATGACGGGTTTGATGCGTACGCGGCGAGCAAGGCGCGGTTGTTTGAGATGCAGAAATGGCCGGAGCGCGAGGCAATAATTATAACTGAGGATGGACCGACAAAGACGTTGGCTACTTCGATGCACCCCGTCAGAGAGGTCATGTCCGATCTCCTGACCAATGGAGTGTTGTCACCCTCTATTGGCACGCAATCGGAGTGGCCCACGCTTCAGGGGCCGCACAACGCACAGAATGTCGTGGCGTCGGTTTATGCGGTGCGGTCGCTAAAGCTCGGTATTTTAGGCAAGCGAGTAGACTGGAAGAAAATAGCAAAAGGTCTAGCAACGTTCCCCGGCCTCCCACACCGCATGGAGCGCGTTCGCGAGCTGAACGGCGTGCTGTTCGTCAATGACAGCAAGGCGACCAATCCGACGTCGGCCGCGCCTGCGCTTGCGGCCTATCCGGCCGTGCACTGGATTTTGGGCGGGCAGGCGAAGACGCACGAACTCGATGCCTGCACCCCGCATTTCGGGCATGTCCGGGCGGCCTATACGATTGGCGACGCAGGGCCGAACTATGCAAAGCTCCTGCATGGGAAGGTCGGTGCC
>JANLSY010000268.1:0-7476 GCA_031362665.1 Sphingomonadales bacterium | reverse complement strand
TGCCAGCCGAGATAGGCGCCGACATCGCGGTCGAGATCGAGCTTCCCTTGTTCGACCAGACGCATCGCGCCCAGCGCCGCCACCAGCTTTGATATCGAGGCAACCCGCACCGGATTATCGATAGTGACCGCGCGGCCCGCTACTCCTACATCCCCTTCGGCAAAGTCGGTCGACATCTGTGTCGCGGTAAAATCGACTTTGACCTTAGCTGCCCGGACAACCCCGGACGTCGCCGTTTCAACTTTGGCGGGCGACGATGCAGCGCAGCCCGCCAGCAACAACACCGCCAGCAAGGCCGCAGTCGTCTTCATGCCGCCGGACAGCTCCCGACATGCTTGCCGATCGCGTTGCCTTTCATCTTGACCTTGCCGATCATTGGCAGGCGCACATCGACTTCGCTGTCATAGTTGAATTCGGTTTCGCCCATCACTCCGGCCAGCGCCATATCGACGCTGCCCATCCCATCCATGCCGCACGATAGCTTCATTCTTACATTCTGGCCCGACACATCGAACGCCTTGTACAGGCATTTGTCCGCACCATCGCCGCCAAAGAAATCGGCTCCGGGCTTCTTGGCTTCCTCAGCAGTGAGGCAGCTGCGGCTGGAGGCGCTTTTTGCAACCTCGTCCATAATGTCCTGCTTCTGTGATTTATTAAGAGCGGGAACGTCGATATCGGAAAAAACAAATTTGGTTTCCCAAAGCCCCGCCTTCATCGGGATAAAGGCGTCATAGTCCATTTCGGCCGACCGCTCCTCGCTGTCGACTACGCCGTTGCCGTCCTTGTCGGCACTATTGTCCGAACAGGATGTGAGTGTGAGTAGCGCAAGCGCCACCCCGGTTGCGACCCCGAGGCGGCTCACGCCGGACAATCCCCGACACGTGTCCCAACGATCTTGCCCGTCATCTTGACCGCCCCCATTGGCGTGCCTTCGGTGCTCTGCTCGATATTCATCGTATAGGTTTCGGCCGCGAACTTGCCGTCCATCTTGCTCTTGACGACAAGGTTTCCGCCGGGCTTGCAGCTCATCGCAACCTTCATGCCGTTGCCCGAACGGCTGAGTTCGTCAAAGGTGCAATTGGCTTCTTCAGGCGCGCCGAAGAAATCGCCGCCGGGCTTATCGACTTGCGCTTGAGTCAGGCAGCTGCGCTGAGTCATGCCCGTGGCCATCTGTTCCTTCATCTTGCCCTGCGCCGCAGCCGGAACACCAGGTGCCTCGATCTTGTCGAAGCTGATTTTCACTTCCCACTCACCCGGCTTCATCGCCATCGCCCCGCCAGAACCCATTTCGGCCTTGGCTTCGACATCAGAAATTTTGCCGTCGCCATCAGCATCGGCGCCCTTGTCCGAACAAGCAGAAAGCGCGAGCGCGGCGACGCCCAATATGAGAAATTTACGCATCATTGTCCCTCCAGAGGTTTTTTTGATTGCTTCTTCTGTCGCGCAGGCGGCGAAAAGGCAACAACAGACGCATTAGGCGTCGGTAAATCTACCAAAGGTAACGAAGTTCACGACCCGTCACCCCCCGCTGCCCTTCGCTTCCGTGATTTTGGCAAAACGGCGGGCTGCTCGCATCAGTCACGCATGCCGCAACGAACGCCTCGATAAAATCCCTCTGCTTTTTGGGAGCCCAGCCGCCATGCCGCGGCCTGACCGGCATCGGTCGAACGGCGGGGCATTGTAGCGCGCCTCGGGCGGGATGCCCCTTATGGGGGAGGGAGGGAGGGAGGGAGGGAGGGAGATACAGGGGTTCAGCGGGCCGGTGCCGCGGGCCTGATCGTTACGCTGCGAATCTTTGTTCTTCGTCGGATAGTATAAAACAAATTTGCAGCTTGTAGGAAAGGGTTGTTGAACAAAACAAGAATATGTTGACAAAAAAGCAAGTCCGGCCTGAACGCCGTCGTTAGAAAAAAGCGACCAAATTATATCAAGCACTCAATCGACCCGTCGGCTGCGCCTTACACGTGTCTGTTGTTGCGCCCGGAAATTCTGGGTGAGGCGCGGTTTGATAAATGCGTCAGGTCATCAAGACCTAAGCCAAGCAGGTTCGATCCCTGTCACCCGGATAGAAAAGACAATCAAAGAGACAGAAAATGCGGATAATTCAGGGAATAATGGCGGGCTTATAATGTCTGGATCGAACTCAACATGGCCGTAGACCAGCACCATCGGCAGACATAGTGTAACGCAAATCCAGTCACGCCGGGCAATCCCCGACTCTCTTGCCTTCGATTTTGCCCGTCATCTTTATTGCGCCCATGGGCGGGCCTACGATGCGATGCTCGATAGTTATATTATAGGTTTCGGCGGCAAATGTACCATTCATCGCGCTCTTAGTCGTCACGTTGCCCGCAAGCTCACAGGTCATCGTGACCTTCATCGCATCACCCGAACGGCGAAGTTCATCAAAGGCACAATTGGCGTCTTCGGGCACTCCAAAAAAATCAGCGCCGGGCTGGTCTAACTGCGCAGGCGTCAGACAACTTTGCTTGGTCGTGCCCTTTGCCATTTCCGCCTTGAGACGGTCTTCACTATCTTCCGGAGCCTCAGGCGCTTCGAGCTTGTCAAAACTGATCTTCGCCTCCCACAAACCCGCCTTCATCGTCATCAGACCGCCCGCAGACATTTCTGCCCTAGCTTCGGTATCCGAAATCTTGCCGTCGCCATCTGCGTCCGCACCTTTGTTGACTGCCGATATCGCGAGCGCAGCTGCGGCCAGTATGGCAAGATTATGCATGGAATTCCCTCTTTCGATTTCGATTCTATCTTGTGTCCCTCTCCCGATAATATCGCAACAGGGGATGACAAAAGTATGTAGAAAGCACATATAGCGAACATGGCTGAACTCATTATTCGTCGGGGCCTTGAAGAACCCGATACTGTCGGCAGCTTCACTCCGCACAAGCCCGAACGTCCGCCCAAGGCCGAGGGGGGACGCCCGTTCAAGATCGTCTCCGATTATTCGCCGGCGGGTGACCAGCCGACGGCCATCCACGAGCTGACCACCACCGCACTGGCGGGCGAGAAGAATCAGGTGCTGCTCGGCGTTACCGGCTCGGGCAAGACTTTTACAATGGCCAAGGTCATCGAGGAACTGCAGCGTCCAGCGCTTATCCTCGCGCCCAACAAGATCCTCGCGGCGCAGCTTTATGGTGAGTTCAAAAGCTTCTTTCCCGAAAATGCGGTCGAATATTTCGTCAGCTACTACGACTATTATCAGCCCGAGGCCTATGTCCCGCGCAGCGACACCTATATCGAGAAGGAGTCGTCGGTAAACGAGGCCATCGACCGCATGCGCCATTCGGCGACGCGGTCTTTGCTCGAACGCGACGACGTAATCATCGTCGCTTCGGTGTCGTGCATTTACGGTATCGGCTCTGTCGAAACTTACTCGGCGATGATTTTCGATTTGAAAAAAGGCGAGAGCGTCGACCAGCGCGAGTTGATTCGCAAATTGGTTGCGCTCCAGTACAAACGCAACGACACCGCGTTCACGCGCGGCAATTTCCGCGTGCGCGGCGACAATCTTGAAATCTTCCCCTCGCATTATGAGGATATGGCATGGCGCGTATCGTTCTTCGGCGACGAGATCGAGGAGATCGCCGAATTCGATCCGCTGACCGGCACGACTGGCGCGAAACTCAACACGGTGCGCGTCTATGCCAACTCGCATTATGTGACGCCGGGGCCGACGATGAAGCAGGCGAGCGAAGCGATCAAGTTCGAGCTGGCCGAGCGATTGAAGGAACTGGTCGGCGAAGGCAAATTGCTGGAGGCGCAGCGGCTCGAACAGCGCACGCAGTTCGATCTGGAGATGATTGCGGCGACGGGTTCCTGCGCGGGCATCGAGAATTATTCGCGTTTCCTGACCGGACGTCTACCCGGCGAGCCGCCGCCGACGTTGTTTGAATATCTGCCCGACAATGCGCTTTTGTTCGTCGATGAAAGCCACCAGACAGTGCCGCAAATCGGCGCGATGGCGAAGGGCGATCACCGGCGCAAGCTCACGCTCGCCGAATATGGTTTCCGCTTGCCAAGCTGCATCGATAACCGCCCTTTGCGCTTTAACGAATGGGACGTGATGCGCCCGCAGACAGTGTGCGTTTCGGCAACGCCCGGCGGGTGGGAGATGGAGCAATCGGGCGGCGTTTTTGCCGAGCAGGTCATTCGCCCTACAGGGCTAATCGACCCGCCGGTCGAGATCAAACCGGTCGAGGACCAGGTGCAGGATTGCATCAACGAATGCCGCAAGACCGCCGAGGCTGGGTATCGCACGCTCGTCACCACGCTGACCAAGCGCATGTCCGAGGACTTGACCGAGTTCATGCACGAGGCGGGGCTTCGCGTGCGTTATATGCACAGCGATGTTGAGACGCTGGAACGCATCGAGCTGATCCGCGATTTGCGGCGCGGGGTCTATGACGTGCTGGTGGGCATCAACCTGCTGCGCGAAGGGCTCGACATTCCCGAATGCGGGCTGGTCGCGATATTGGACGCCGACAAGGAAGGCTTTTTGCGCAGCGAGACGTCGCTGATCCAGACCATCGGTCGCGCCGCGCGCAATGTCGATGGCCGCGTCATTCTCTATGCCGACCGCATGACCGGCAGCATGGAACGCGCCATCCGTGAAACCGACCGCCGCCGCGAAAAGCAGCACGAATATAATGTCCTGCACAATATCACGCCCGCGACCATCAAGCGCGACATCCATAATATCGTCGCCGACACAGCCTCCCGCGACGGCGTGCTGGTCGATATCGATGCCGAGGGTGCGAACAACCTCGTCGGCCACAATCTACGCGGCTATATCGAAGAGCTAGAAAAGAAGATGCGCGCTGCCGCCGCAGATCTGGAGTTCGAAGAAGCCGGACGTTTGCGCGACGAAATCCGCTCGCTGGAAGCAACCGAACTTGGCCTGCCGCCTTCCAACCAAGTCGCTGCGCCTAAAGGTCGGGCAACCGAAGGGCAGCCGGGGACACGGAAGATGCGGTACGGGAAAACGCAGCGGAAGTTTGGGCGCTAAGCGTTAGCTCTTCGGTAGTTTCGCGATCAGTTTTTCGACCGAGGCTAGACGTACTGACTTGGCCGGAGCCGATACGGGTTTTGCCTCTTTGGCCGCTTTATGGTCGATGTCCTTGAGCAAGTCACCCGACAGGTCAAAGCCGGCTTTGGTCCGAGGCGTAGCCGCCGCCATCCGCACCGGCGCCGCAATCGGCAGGCTGGGCATGACGCGGTCTTTCAACAACATGGCCACTGCCTTGCGCGCTTCTGATTCGCTGCGTTTCTGCTTCGGATAGATGAAGCCATGCGCGGGCCATTCGGTGCTGCCCAATGCCTCGTTGGGCGTGTACCAGACGCGCACTTCGCTCCAGTCATTGTCTTCGGACACATCCACCGCGCGGACATCTTCCTCGATATGGCCGCGGACGCCGCCGATCGTCGACCAGTTGGCGTGGCTGATCATGATCGTCCGGTCGTCGACGATACGCCGCACCGCCGCGACATGGCCGAGGCGCATGTTGCCGTGCGGCGGGAATGCCAGCACTGCGCCGACCTTGGGCTGATTGCCGCGCGCATATTTGCCCTCGGCCTGATCCCACCAGGTATGTGCATCGCCAAAGATGGTGACGCCAGACAGTGCGCGGGCATAAGGCACGCATTGCAGCCCTTCGTTCAGCGCGGCGGCTGGCGCGGCGACAAGTAGCAAGGATAGGATGATGCCCCTCATTCCCACGGCGATAACGCCGGATGGGAAATGCCAGCCTAAGCATTATGGTTAACGCGGATGTAAACTTTTCAATTCAGCAGCCGTATTACCGCCGAAAGGCCCGCAAGCCCGAGCACCGCGGCCACAAAAGTCCGCCATAATGGTGCGGGCACTTTGCCGAAACTTTTCGCCCCCAGCCAGTTGCCGAGCAACACTGCCGGAAACAATATCAGCGACAACCAGACAAGCTTCCAGCTCGCAATGCCCAGCGCGAAGGATGAAAGCGTGCCGGCAATTGCGGTTGCGAAGAAAACCAGCATCATCGAAGCGCGCGCCTCGGCTGGTGGAATTGGCTGTCGTAGATAATAAGGTACGACGGGCGGTCCCGGCATAGCCGCAAAGCCGGTGAGGATGCCCGAGGCGATACCGGTCGCCGCAGTTTCCTTCGGCCCCGGGCGCAGCTCACCTCGTTGCGGTAGCAGCACCAGCAGGAATGCGCCGATAGCGATGAGCGCGATAAGGAGCCGCGCAACATCGGGCGAGGTCTGCCCCAACAGCCAGATGCCCAGCGGCGTAGCAAGCATGGCATAGGCCGCAATGGCAAGCGCACTTTTCCGGTGCGCGTCGGCATAGATGATCTTGAACCCCACCGGCCCGATCAGCACTTGCAAAAAAATACCCAGCACCACCGCTTCGCTTGGGCTTACGATCAGCCCGAGTAGCGGCACCAGAATGATCGCCATGCCAAAGCCGGTCAGCCCGCGAATATAGGCCGCGCCAAATGTCATCGCCGCCGCACCCGCCATCAGGAGCGGGTCGACGCCCGCAAGTGCGGTGGTGGGGTTTTGCATCAGCACCGCAAATCGGGCGGGGTTGCCTCGGTAGTTAGCATTGCGATAGCTTCGTCCAGCGTCATGATCCGCTGTCCATCCGAGCCCAAGGATCGGATTGCGACCTTTCCTTCCTCGGCCTCACGCATACCGACGACCAAAAGATGCGGGACTTTCGCCAACGAATGCTCGCGGACCTTGTAGTTGATCTTCTCGTTGCGGAAGTCGCTTTCGACGCGGATGCCAGCGGCTTTCAGCTTTGCTGTCACTTCTGTCCCATAAGCATCGGCGTCCGACACAATCGTCGCCACCACCGCCTGCACAGGCGCGAGCCAGACTGGGAAGCGTCCGGCATAATGCTCGATCAAGATGCCGATGAAACGCTCATACGATCCCAATATGGCTCGATGTAGCATGATCGGTCGGTGCTTCGCGCCATCCTCGCCGATATAGGCCGCGTCGAGCCGCTCGGGCAAAACCGTGTCGGTCTGCATCGTTCCGACCTGCCATGTCCGCCCGATGGCATCGGTCAGGTGGAATTCGAGTTTAGGCGCGTAAAACGCTCCTTCACCGGGGAGTTCTTCCCAGCCCCATTCCTCAGTGTTGCGGCCCGTAACCGCGACCGCATCGCGTAAAGATTGCTCGGACCAGTCCCACATCTCGTCGGTTCCGAACCGTTTTTCGGGACGAAGCGCCAGTTTGATCGCATAATCGGGGAAACCCAGATCCTTATAGATCACATCCAAAAGGTCGCAGAATTTGGCGACTTCATAGACAATCTGGTCTTCGCGGCAGAATATGTGGGCGTCATCCTGCGTAAATTGCCGCACGCGCATCAGTCCGTGCAGCGCCCCGTGCGGCTCGTTACGGTGGCAGCATCCCATTTCGGCCAGGCGCAACGGCAGGTCGCGATAGGATTTAATCCCCTGCCGGAAAATC
>JANLSY010000262.1:0-2538 GCA_031362665.1 Sphingomonadales bacterium | reverse complement strand
TTTTGCGCGACACGGGCAGGGTGTTGCAGATGAGTTACGGTCAGGTCGACCGGCTTTGCAAACAGGTGCCGAACCACCCGACCGACCCGTGGGATTTGCAACGCGCACTTGGCGGTGTTGCCGAACTGCGCGAAGAATATCGGCGCGACGAGCAAGTAAAACGGCTTTTCGACTTGGCGATGAAACTCGAGGGCCTTCCCCGACATAGCTCCACACATGCGGCAGGTGTAGTCATTGGCGACCGCGAATTGTCAGAACTCGCGCCGCTCTATCGCGACCCGCGTTCGGATATGCCAGTCACTCAATTCGACATGAAATATGTCGAGAGCGCAGGGCTCGTTAAGTTCGATTTTCTCGGTTTGAAGACCCTATCGGTTCTTCAAAAGGCAAGCCAGATGCTCGACAAGCGCGGCGTAGAAATCAATTTGGATCTGCTGCCGCATGACGACCCTGCGGTCTATGAATTGCTCCAGCGTGGCGATACAGTCGGCGTGTTTCAGCTGGAATCCGAAGGCATGCGTCGGACGCTAGCGGCGGTTAAACCGACCAATTTCGGCGATATCATCGCGCTCGTTTCGCTATATCGTCCCGGCCCGATGGACAATATCCCGATGTTCGGACGCCGCAAAAATGGCGAAGAGACTATCGAATATCCGCACCATCTGCTTGAGCCGGTATTGAACGAAACTTACGGGATTTTTGTATATCAGGAACAGGTGATGCAGGCCGCGCAGATCCTGGCAGGCTACAGCCTTGGCGAAGCAGACCTTCTGCGTCGCGCAATGGGTAAGAAGGTGCAAGCCGAAATGGACGCGCAGCGGGGACGTTTCGTTACCGGCTGCGCCACGCACAATATCCCGCCCAACCGCGCCAACGAACTTTTCGATTTAATCGACAAATTTGCAGGCTACGGTTTCAACAAGAGCCACGCGGCAGCTTATGCGGTACTTGCTTATCGGACGGCTTGGTTGAAAACGCATCATTCCGAAGTTTTTTTTGCAGCATCGATGTGCTTCGACATGCACCAAACCGACAAGCTCGGGATATTCATCGACGATATGCGGCGGTTGGAGGTTGAGTGTCTGCCACCTGACATCAACCACAGCGAGGCCGGGTATACGGTCGAGGACAATACCGACGGAGGGCTTGCGGTGCGCTATGCGCTGAGCGGCATCAAAAACGTCGGTGAGCGCGCGATGGAAGTGCTGGTGGCAGAGCGTGATGCAACTGGGCCTTTTGCGACCCTTGATGATTTCGCAAACCGTGCCGATCCGGGGCAATTGAATCGGCGTAGTCTGGAAAATATGGCAGCGGCGGGCGCTTTTGATTCGCTTGAACCGAACCGGGCAGCCGTACATGCTGCGGCCGAGACACTGCTGGCAGCAGCACAATCCGCGCGCGAATCACGCGAGAGTGGCCAAGGCGGCCTATTCGGCGAAGGCGGATCGGATATTGCCAAGCTGCGTATCGATCAAGATGCGGCTTGGTCGCTCGGCGAGCAGATGAATTATGAAAAAGAGGCTTTCGGTTTCTATTTCTCGGCGCATCCATGCTCCCAATATGCCGCAGTTGCCGCCAGCCATGGCGCGAAGACCAATGCCGAGTTGCTTGCCAGCGGACCAGTACCCGAAGGCGTTCGACGCGCAGGCACGCTGGCGGCGCTGATTGAAGGCGTACGATGGCGCGAATCGCGCAAGGGTAAACGCTTCATGGTCGCCGATTTTTCAGACATGAGCGGGCAGTTTTCGGTGCGGTGTTTCGACGAGGTCGTCGGCGCGAAACTTGCCGAATGGGCCAAATCCGCAGAGTGCCTGCTGCTTGGCGTTGAAATGGACATGCGTCCGGGTGACGAGGTTCCCAGCTTTACGGTCAAAAACGCCAAGTTGCTGAGTTCGCTGGTTAGCGCAACGCGGCTCAAGATGCTGCTCGATGTTACCGATGAGCGGGCAATTGGCGAGCTCGCGCAATTGGTGGAACCGCTGCATGGCGGCAAGAGTGAACTCGTCATCAAAACTCGCACCGCCGATGGACGCGCAGCACATATCGTGCTCGGCCGGCGTTACCAGCTTGATGCGTCGCTGGTTGAGCAGGTGAAAGCAATCGACGGTGTCGCAAATGTAGAGCTTGCGCCACTGGCCCCTGTTTTGGCATTGGTGCATTGAGAGAAAAATAGAAACAGGAGAGAGCCGTGCAAGGCACCATGCAGGATTGGGAACTTCGGGTACCCCATTTGATCGATTATGCAGCGCGCGAGCACGGCACCCGCGAGATTGTGACGCGTTGGCCTGACGGCAGCATAGAGCGGTCGAACTGGGCCGGTGTTGCGGGCGAAGCTCGCAAATTGTCACAAGCTTTTGCCGGTTTCGGCTTACGAAAAGGCGACCGGATTGCCACCTTTGCGATGAACCATCACCGCCATTTGGCGGCATGGTATGGCGCGATTGGCTTTGGCGGGGTCATCCACACCGTCAATATCCGGCTGTTCGATGAAGACCTGATCTACATCATGAACCATGCCGAAGACAAAGTACTGATGTA
>JANLSY010000253.1:0-3531 GCA_031362665.1 Sphingomonadales bacterium | reverse complement strand
GCGACAACAATCGCTGCAACGGCATTTTCCCAACGCTCCTGCAAGGCAAACCACGCACCCGACAGACCGGTGCACAGCGCCAGCGCAGTCACGGCATTGGGCGCCAGTGCACGCAGCGAAATTCCGGGTCGGGCAGACTTTTCGTCCATTAACGCGCGCCTTTAATGAGCAACAGCAATCAAGTCTTGATCAACACCCAGTTCGGCAATGATCGTTTCACCGGCAACGCAGCGTTGTCCCTTGATAACGCGCGAGGCGGTGCCTTGCGGCAGATAGACGTCAACACGGCTGCCAAACCGGATAAGGCCAATACGCTGGCCGTTGGCAACGCTGTCGCCTTCCTTGACAAAAGCGACAATCCGCCGCGCGACCAGCCCAGCGATTTGTGTGAAGCCGATCCGCACGCCGTCGCTGCGTTCGACCAGGAAATGCTGCCGCTCATTCTCGTCGCTTGCCTTGTCGAGGTCGGCGTTGAGGAACTTGCCGGCAATGTAAACAACACGTTTGATAGTTCCGCGAATGGGTGTGCGGTTGATATGCACATCAAACACGCTCATGAAAATCGACACCCGCGTCATCGGTTGTTCGCCCAGCGCGTCAGGTCCGCGTAATTCGAATGGCGGCGGGACCATTTCGATTAGAGTCACCAGACCATCTGCAGGCGCAATGACGAAGCGGTCATCGGTCGGTGTCGCCCGCGCCGGATCGCGAAAAAATGCCAGAGTCCATGCCGTAACCGCAGCCATCGGCCACGCCAAAGTCTCCCACGCCATGAAGGCGAAGAATAAGGTGATACCGCCAGCAATCAGGCCAAATTTGCGACCCTCAGGATGAACGGGAGGAAACGACCATTTTGCGACCCCGGTACCCCGGTTTGTCAGTTCTTGTCTGCTCATACGGCCTAACTAGGCGGTGAAGCGGTACGATACAACCGATAGATGCCTTTTCCAGCCAATTTCGGGCAGATGGTTGAACATATGGCAGACTTTGCTATGGCTCCGGCGACAAACCCGACTCCCCTTTTGGAAAGCGTTTTCCCACATGGCAAAAATCAAGGTGAAGAACCCGGTCGTCGAACTCGATGGCGACGAAATGACCCGCATTATCTGGGAGTGGATTCGCGAGCGGTTGATATTGCCGTACCTTGATATCGACCTGAAATATTACGACCTTGGTATGGAATATCGCGACAAGACCGACGACAGGGTCACCGTCGAATCTGCCAATGCAATCCGCCAATATGGTGTTGGCGTTAAATGCGCGACGATAACGCCCGACGAAGCGCGGGTGGAAGAATTTGGCCTCAAGAAAATGTGGAAGTCGCCCAACGGAACCATCCGCAACATCCTGGGCGGCGTTGTATTTCGCGAGCCGATTGTCATCCAGAATGTCCCCCGTCTGATTCCCGGTTGGACCGACCCAATCGTCATTGGCCGTCACGCATTCGGAGACCAATATCGCGCGACCGATTTCCTCGTCCCGGGCCCTGGCACGCTGCGCCTCGTGTGGGATGGCGACGACGGCAGCAAGATTGACGAGGAAGTGTTCCGTTACCCCTCGCCCGGCGTTGCTCTCGCGATGTACAATCTCGACGATTCAATCCGCGATTTTGCCCGCGCTTCCCTGAACTACGGCGTTACCCGCGAATGGCCGGTATATTTGTCGACCAAGAACACGATCCTCAAAGCATATGACGGGCGCTTCAAGGACTTGTTCCAGGAAGTGTTCGAAGCGGAATTTGAAGCGAAGTTCAAGGAACTGGGCATTGTTTATGAGCACCGCCTAATCGATGACATGGTTGCATCCGCGTTGAAATGGTCAGGCAAATTCATCTGGGCCTGCAAAAACTACGACGGCGATGTGCAATCCGATCAGGTCGCGCAAGGCTTTGGTTCGCTGGGCCTGATGACCTCAATCCTGATGACACCCGATGGTAAGACGGTTGAAGCCGAAGCCGCGCACGGGACCGTGACGCGCCATTTCCGTCAGCATCAGCAGGGCAAGGCGACGTCGACCAACCCGATAGCGTCGATCTTTGCATGGACAGGCGGTCTCAAATTCCGTGGCAAATTCGACGAAACGCCCGAAGTGACCCGTTTTGCCGAAACGCTTGAGGAGGTCTGCATCGAAACCGTCGAAGCCGGCCACATGACCAAGGATCTTGCAATCCTGATCGGCCCGGATCAGGGATGGGAGACAACCGAACAGTTTTTCGAAAGCGTTCGTTCGAACCTCGAAAAGAAAATGGGTAGCTGGCAATAACTTCAGCGATCAGAGACTGAACACAAAGCGCGGGCAGTAATGTCCGCGCTTTTTTTGCGCCTACCCTTCCCTTTACATCTCGCATGTGCGTAATAAAGCGCCATGGCGGCTGAACTCCAGACTGAAGGTATTAGCGACATCGTCGTCATTTTAGGCGCGGCAGGCATCGTTATACCTGCATTTGCGCGCTTCCGGATTACACCAATCATCGGCTTCATTCTTGTCGGGATTTTAGTTGGACCGATGGGTCTGGGCGCTTTTGTGGGTAGCTATCCTTTGCTGGAATGGTTCACAATTTCCAATCCAGAAGTGATTCATCCTATCGGCGAATATGGCATCATCTTGCTGCTGTTCTCCATAGGCCTCGAACTGTCGTTCCGGCGATTATGGAAAATGCGCCGGCTAGTATTCGGCGTCGGCGCCGCGCAATTGTTCGGCGCAGGGCTAATTATCGCTGCAGGTTTATTGCTATTCGGATATGGCCTGACAGCCGCGCTAGGGATCGGTATCGCATTGGCGCTGTCATCGACCGCTTTGGTTTTGCCAATATCTGGAACCCACTCGGCAGTGGGCAAATCGGCCTTGGCGATGCTCCTATTTGAAGACCTTGCTATCGTCCCGATAATATTTGTCCTTGGCGCGTTGGCACCGCAAGCGGGCGCGGACTCGTGGGGCGGCCTAATCTCTGTCCTCTGGCAGGGCGCGCTGGTTATCGTCGCGATGCTCGTCTTGGGACGTTTCTTCTTGCCCCGGTTATTTGGACAGGCGGCCCGCACCAAAAGCCCGGAATTGTTCGTTTCGGTCAGCTTGCTTGTTGTTATCGTCGCCAGCCTTGCTACCGGCGCGGTCGGTCTATCGCCGATAGTCGGCGCGATGATTGCAGGGTTGTTAATTGCCGAAACCGACTATCACGCGGAAGTCGAAGTGATGACTGCGCCGTTCAAAGGCCTAGCCCTCGGTGTTTTCCTGATCAGCATCGGAATGCAGGTCGATCTTCGCTTCGTTGCTGAAAATTGGGCTGCATCACTGGCGGCGGTAGCAGGCGTGGTACTGATAAAAGCTGCGGTGACCGCAGGTTTGCTTAAGCTCAATGGCGCGCGAACAGGGACGGCGACGGAAACCGGCGTATTGATGGGCAGTCCTTCGGAAACTACACTTATTGTGCTTGGCGCAGCGGGCGCTGCCCAGATTATAGACGCGGCAACGATCAATTTCTGGCAGGTTGCAACGGCAATTGGCCTGACCATCACGCCGATTTTGGCGCGCGTC
>JANLSY010000227.1:0-4795 GCA_031362665.1 Sphingomonadales bacterium | reverse complement strand
GGATTGAGGGGCAGGTGCGCGGGGTCACGCAGATGGTGGCGAATGACCGCTATTGCATCGACATCCTGCATCAGGTTCAGGCGGTGAAAGCCGCGCTCGCCAAAGCCGAGAACGAGATACTTAAAGACCATGCGGGCTGTTGCGTTGCCGAGGCGATCGCGTCGGGAGACGTTGCCGAGCAGCGTGTCAAGTTCGGCGAGCTCATCGACTTGTTTGAAAAAGTGAAGCGATAACGCCGGGAAGCCAGCGGCGTTGCTCGATCGCTGACCTGGACCTGTGTCGCTGAAGGAGAAATCAAATGGCGACACATGTCGAACATATCGACGCCAAAGATGGCGCCGCGACCGTTACAGACCCCGTCTGCGGCATGACGGTCGATCCCGCCACGACCAGCCATCATGCGACGCATGCAGGCAGCGACTATCATTTCTGTAGCGCGCAGTGCCGCGACAAGTTTGTCGCCGACCCGCAGGCCTATATCGGAGCAAAGCCGCTGGCGCAGTCACAGCCGGTCGACAGCGGCGCAATCTACACTTGCCCAATGCATCCGCAGATCCGCCAAGTCGGCCCCGGCGCATGTCCGATCTGCGGCATGGCGCTTGAGCGGGAAACGGTCACCGCCGATTCCGGGCCAAACGCCGAACTCGTCGACATGACCCGACGCTTCTGGGTCGCGCTGGTCCTGACGCTGCCGGTCTTTGCGCTGGAGATGGGCGGGCATCTGACCGGCCTGATGATGCTTGTCGGCAAGCAGACATCGAACTGGATACAGTTCGCGCTTGCCACGCCGGTTGTGCTGTGGGCGGGCTGGCCCTTTTTCGAGCGCGGCTGGACGTCGATCAAGTCGCGCCACCTCAATATGTTCACACTGATCGCGATGGGCGTGGGCGTTGCCTATCTCTACAGTCTCGTTGCGCACTTTGCGCCGACGCGCTTTCCGGCTGCCTTCCGCGATGCGATGGGTACCGTGCCAGTTTATTTCGAGGCCGCCGCCGTCATCACCGTACTGGTGCTGCTCGGCCAAGTGCTTGAGCTGCGCGCACGCGAACGCACCTCGGGCGCGATCAAGGCGTTGCTCGACCTTGCCCCGAAGACCGCACGGCGCATAACCGCTGCGGGCGATGACGAAGAGGTTACTCTCGACCTGATCGGTATCGACGACCACCTGCGCGTCCGCCCCGGCGAGAAGGTACCCGTCGACGGTGTCATCGCCGAAGGACGCGTCTCGATCGACGAATCGCTCGTCACTGGTGAATCGATGCCGGTCACCAAGGAAGCGGGCGACAAGGTGATTGCAGGATCAATCAACAAGACCGGTAGCTTCGTGATGGTCGCCGAACGGGTGGGAAGCGAAACCCTGCTCGCGCGCATCGTGCAGATGGTAGCCGATGCGCAGCGCAGCCGCGCGCCTATCCAGCGCATGGCGGACACGGTGTCGGGCTGGTTCGTGCCAACCGTCATCGCGGTCGCGCTCATCGCGGCGGCGATCTGGGCGCTGGTCGGACCCGAACCGCGGCTGACCTATGCGCTCGTCGCTGCCGTTTCGGTACTGATTATCGCCTGCCCCTGCGCGCTGGGCCTTGCCACCCCGATGTCGATCATGGTCGGAGTCGGCCGGGGGGCGCAGACAGGCGTGCTGATCAAGAATGCAGAGGCGCTGGAACGGCTCGAGAAAATCGACACCTTGGTCGTCGACAAGACCGGCACACTGACCGAGGGACGCCCTGCTGTTACCGGCATCAAGACCGTCGGTGAATGGAAGGAGGATGAGGTACTGCGCCTTGCTGCCAGCCTCGAACGCGGCAGCGAGCATCCGCTCGCCGATGCGATCCTGCGTGCCGCCAAGGACCGCAAGCTCAATCTCGAAACCGCGGCCGACTTCGATTCCCCTGTTGGGCGCGGTGTGACCGGGACTGTCGGCGGTAAGCATATCATCCTCGGCGGTCCGCGGATCATGGCAGAGCGGAAGATTGACACCGCCGCGCTTAACGACGCCGCCGAGGCGATGCGCGCGGAAGGCGCGACGGCGATCTTCGCCAGCGTCGATGGCAAGCTGGCGGGCGTAGTGGGGATCGCCGACCCGATCAAGGAAAGCTCCGCGCAGGCTGTCCGCGACCTGAAGGCCGACGGCATCCATATTGTCATGATGACCGGCGACAACCGCACCACGGCTCTGGCGGTCGCGGCACGGCTCGGCATCGATAATGTCGAGGCAGAGGTGCTGCCGGAGGACAAGGCGAGCGTCGTGCAGAAATTCAGAGCCGAGGGCCGCAGCGTAGCAATGGCCGGTGATGGCGTGAATGACGCGCCCGCGCTTGCCGCCGCCGAAGTCGGCATCGCCATGGGTGCCGGCGCCGATGTTGCCATAGAAAGCGCCGGTGTCACGCTGCTGCAAGGAGATTTGAGCGGAATCATGCGAGCGCGCCGCCTTTCGCGTGCTGTAATGCGAAATATCCGCCAGAACTTGATCTTCGCCTTCGCCTATAATGTCGCGGGCATCCCTATTGCGGCCGGCTTACTATACCCGGCGTTTGGCTGGATGCTGTCCCCCGCGATCGCCGCGGCAGCAATGGCCCTATCGTCGGTTAGCGTCATAACCAACGCGTTGAGGCTGCGATTGGTGAGGCTTTAGGCGCGTCGTCACATATTGGTATGGCGGTCGTTCGTTCATGCTGGGAGAAGCGGCCCCTCGCAGGCACGAGGTGCCATATCGTCATATGTCTGTGCGCTCGGCAAGTGTGATTGCGTCGTCGATATCAACGCCGAGAAAGCGAACCGCGTTCTCGATATTTGAATGACCCTTTCGAACCAATGAGCTCTCGGACTGGATGGTCTGGTCGAGTTAATTGATGAGATAGTAAGCGCATTGCTGGCAAGGCTGTCCGGCATGGGTTAACGTGCAATGTGTACTCCAGTGAAACCCTCTTCGACACGTCGTTGTTAAACTCCTTGCTTGCCGGGGTGGTATCCGGCTTGCTGATCGGCGTTGAACGCGGCTGGCAGCAGCGCGGAGAGGCGGATGGTGCGCGGGTGGCAGGAGTGCGGACTTTCACCCTGATCGGTGGCTTTGGCAGCTTGGTCGCATTGATCGCACGAGAAGTTTCCACTGCCATGGCGGTAATAATGCTTAGTGGCCTCGTTGCGCTTCTTGTCACCGGATTTCTGCGCCAACAGGCCAAGACCGACAAGCGCGACGCTACCACGATGGTTGCCGCTATGATTACTCTGGCACTGGGCCTGCTCGGCGGGGCTGGCCATATGGCATTCGCTGTTGCAGGGGCAGCGCTAACCACTTTCGTTCTCGCAATGCGTAACCAGGCGCATAACCTGCTACGTTCGTTGGACCAGATGGAGGTCCAGGCTATTGCCAGGTTTGCGGTCATCGCGGTCGCAGTCCTGCCGTTCCTTCCCAACGCACAATATGGACCCTATGAGGCCTGGAATCCGTTCAAACTCTGGCTGGTCCTTGTCTTGATTATCGGATTTTCCATTGTCGCCTATGTCGCGAACCGGGTGATCGGCAAGAACAAGGGAACAATCATCGCTGCGCTCATAGGCGGGACATACTCTTCAACCGCTGTCACCGCGGCGTTTGCAACAAGGCTCCGCGAAACAGACACAGGGCCGTTCGCCACTGGCATCGCCCTCGCTAGTGCAGTAATGTATGTGCGAGTCTTGGTGCTAACCGCCATTCTAGCACCCGCGGCAGCGCTTCCATTACTCTGGCTGCTTGCCCCAGCAGGGTTCGCCGCGTTTGCTGTTTCAGCCGTCACTTGGCGGTTCGAGCGAACGAGTACGGGCACCACTCGTCAGATGATGAAAAAGCCGTTCGAACTGCTCCCCGCGCTGGGCTTCCTGATTGCAATGGGTGCAGCCTCGCTACTGGTACGTTGGGCCCAGTTCAGGTTTGGGGAGGCGGGCGGCGCGTGGTCGCTGTTTATCTCCGGGAGCTTTGACGTCGATGCCGCAATCGTGGCCTTGGGCGGCCTGCCACGTGGATCGATAAATCCTGCAATTGCCGCGCTTGCCCTTGGCGGCACGGTTGCAGTAAACATGGCCTTCAAGATTGCCATAGTCCTTGCCAACGCCCGCCTGCATGCTGGCGGGCTCGCAGCAACTGCGTTACTGGCAAGTTTGGTTATTCTTATCTCGACGCTCGTCTGGCGCTTGATCGAGCTTGCCCCCTAGAATCTGATCCGGTCCAACCAAGGTCAGCATTCGGGAACGCGGGCGCAGCAATGCGATTTCCGTTTCGACGATTGCCGATAAAATTTTTGCCATTTACTAGGTCGATGTCGGCTGCCGGAAGCAGCCTTCTGTACATACATTGCGCCACGCGTATTTGGCCATTTGTCACATTCCGAACAACTTACTTCCAAAATCGTTTGATGTCGGTGAGTTTGTTATGGGCTTTTTCAGCCGCCCTCAGGAGGTTTTTCTTCTTACCGCTGGCTAGTAGTTCGCGCGCATCAACATCGTTTGTCATGCCCAATTTTTCCAACACCGCCGGAGCCGTCGCGAGATCGTTCAGCAATCCGAGATGGTCTTGGAGCGACTGGAGTGCCCTGACAAAGCGCTTGTAGCGACGTTTTTCGCCCTTGCTGTCGAACAAACTGGCAAAGAACTCTGCCGCATACCGCAACTTCTTGGCATCCTTGCGAAGTTTGTGCCGCACCCCATCGTCTGCGTTGGCCAGGTCGCGCCCATCCTTTTTCACCTTTCGGCGAAAACGATTGAGCGCCTTGATCGCGAATTTGCGGGCAGACTGATCGCGGCCAGCATCGCCAACAAACGA
>JANLSY010000178.1:0-9343 GCA_031362665.1 Sphingomonadales bacterium | reverse complement strand
AGTCACTTCACGGAAGCGTCGTTCAACGAGGGGTCGCGGCTCGAATGGCAGAATTGGCTCAAGTTAAAAACAAAAACTCGACCAGCTTACTGTCAAAATCTTCACCGCCCAAGAAGGTGTCGCCATTGGTCGACTTCACTTCAAACACGCCGTCGCCGACTTCGAGGATCGAGATGTCGAACGTACCGCCACCAAGGTCATAGACCGCGATGGTTTTGTTCTCGTCCTTGTCCATGCCGTAAGCCAGCGCCGCAGCGGTAGGCTCGTTGATGATGCGTAGCACCTCAAGACCGGCGATCTGGCCGGCATCTTTGGTCGCCTGACGCTGAGCGTCGTTGAAATAGGCTGGAACGGTAATTACGGCTTGAGTTACGGTTTCGCCAAGATAGGCTTCTGCGGTTTCCTTCATCTTCTGAAGAATGAACGCCGAAATCTGCGACGGCGAATAATCTTCGCCTCCTGCTTTAACCCAAGCATCGCCGTTTTTGCCCTTAACGATGCTGTAAGGAACCAGCTCGGTATCCTTCTTGGTAATCGGATCGTCGAAGCGGCGGCCGATAAGACGCTTCACCGCGAAAACCGTGCTTTCCGGATTGGTCACTGCCTGCCGCTTGGCGGGCTGCCCGATCAGGCGCTCGCCATCCTTGGCAAAGGCAACAATCGACGGCGTCGTACGCGCGCCTTCCGCATTTTCAATGACCTTGGGCTTGCCGCCGTCCATGACCGCAACGCAGCTGTTTGTCGTGCCCAAGTCGATACCAATAACTTTAGCCATAAAAACTTACCCCGAAATACTAAATTGAACTTAAGTTTGCCCTTTCACGTGCCGGCCCTATCAGGCACCGGCATTGTTCGTGAAACGACATTGTAGCGGCGATATAGGTGCCAATTTGCTTGGCACAAGGCTTGGACAACCCTAGATTAGGGAAAAATGACGCACCGCCCCGCTTTTGAACAGTTTTTTTGCAGGGCAGATTTGAGGTATAAATGAACCGACGGATATTCACGCTTTCAACTGCAGCAGCCGCATTTTTTCTGGCGTCATGCGGCCCGACGCCGCAGTTGAAGGTCAAGGATGCTGTGCTCACATTGTCGCCGATCGACAGCAATCCTTCGTCCTATCATTTCACCGTTTACGGCGGACCAGCCGATGTTCACCTGCTTCGTGTAAGTTCACCTTCCGTCATCCGCACCGAAATGCACGATGTCGGCGTAGATCCGAAAACCGGCGCGGTCAGCATGTCGCCGATGGACCGTGTGCTCATTCCGGCAGGCAAAAAAGTTGAATTCAAAAGGGGCGGCAAACATGTGATGGTATGGGGCGTAAACCTCATCCCGCGTCGCCTCGGTGAAATCGAGACCGAATTCCTGTTTTCGAACGATGTACGCATCTTGGTGCGCGCACGGGTTCAGGAGACCGATGGCAGCGATCCGGACGAGAAGAAAGCAATAGACGGGACCAAATAAGTGTTCGGACCGCACAAATCCGGACGACCGCTAACCGTCCGCGAGCGCGCGCTGGCGGAATCGGTATTCGGGAACGCGCTCGATTATCACAATATCCGGGTACATAATCGCAAATGGTGGTGGCTTCAGCCAACCCACGTGACAATGGCGCCCGATGGCCATTTGTGGTTTCATCCAAAAAATAGCCTGTTTTGCGACGATTTTTGCGATCGGGGACTTGAGCAGCAAGGCCTGTTTATTCATGAACTTGTGCATGTGTGGCAACATCAGCAAGGGATATTCTTGCCGCTAAAGCGGCACCCATTTTGCCGATATGATTACACCTTGAAACCGGGGTGGAAGCTGCACAAATATGGCATTGAGCAGCAGGCCGAAATCGTGAAGCATGTGTTTCTGTTACGGCATGGCGCAAAAGTGCCAGGTGCGCCGCCGCTTGCACAATATGACGGGATATTGCCTTTCTGACGTAACGTCATCCACAACTTATTGCCTGCAGATGTTGCGCAAACCGGTTTCACTTGATACTAAATAAGTAGAGGCGGCCCAACCCGCGCCTCGCACATGAGCAATTCCATGAAACTTGAAGATTTTGGCCTGTCCGCAGAGCGCGGCTATCTGTCATCTTACGAAATCGACGCCATCGAGCTGCCGGAAGGCTTTGACGAAATGCTCGATGCTGCGGCGCAGCTCTCTGACATCATGACTACCGGTCGCGCCCGCCATTGGCTGAAACAGGTCGGTCATCCGGATATGGCCACATTCCTTGCCAATGCGAGCGACCCGCAGGCCCGCACCGCGATGGTGCATTACAGCTTTCTGGTGCAAGCCTATGTCTGGGGCGAGGCCGAAGCACCGACCACCCTGCCGGCGAACCTTGCTATCCCCATCGTTGCCATCGGCGACCACCTCGGCTTGCCGCCATTGCTGCCCTATTCGGGCTATGTGCTCGACAATTGGTATCGGCTCGACAAGTCAGGCGGGATTACGCTCGACAATATCGGCATGTACCAGAATTTCTTTGGCGGTCAGGACGAGAATTGGTTCGTACTCGTCCACGTTGCCATAGAGGCGACGGCCGGCCGCGCGCTGCAGCTGGCGACAGAGTTGGTAGTGGCTAGCGATAACAACGATGCTGCCGATGTCGAGCGGTTGCTGATTGAAATGAACAAAGTCTGGGACGGGATGAACATGCATTTCGACAGGATGCCCGAACGCTGTGACCCGTATATCTACTACCAGCGCGTGCGCCCGTATATCCACGGCTGGAAAAACAACCCTGCGATGCCCGATGGCCTGATTTACGAGGGCGTCGAGCGATTTGGGGGCAAGCCACAGGCCTATCGCGGTCAGACCGGATCGCAAAGCTCCATTGTGCCCGCGATGGATGCGTTGTTTCAGGTTGTGCATCAAAGCGATCCGCTGCGTGAGTTTCTGGACGAGCTCCACGCCTACCGCCCGCCAACGCATCGTGCATTCATTGATGCGTTACGCGAAAAGAGCGGACTGCGTGATTTTGCGAAAACGCAAAACCAGAGCCTGAAGGGCGCCTTTAACGCTTGCGTCGAACAAGTCGCTCGCTTCCGTAGCCGCCACCTCGAATATGCAGCGAGTTATATCAACAAGCAGGCGTCATCGGGTGCTGGTAACGACACCGACGTCGGCACCGGCGGCACACCGTTCATGAGATACCTCAAGAAACACCGCGACGAAAACCGCGCGCAGACAATCTAATGGTCAGACTGGCTTAGGCAATAACCCAAGCCGGTCACGCATCAGCCAGCGCGTCAACACCAAGCCCGCGACAATGCCAAGCCCAACCGCCAGCCCGGTCCAGATGCCCACCCCGTCCCACCCGCGGTAAAAGGCCAGCCAGCAGCCAAAACCGATGCCAATTATCCAGTAGCCGAGCGCTGCGAACAGCATCGGCCAGGTCGTGTCCTGCAGCCCACGCAACATACCGGTGCCCACCACCTGCGCGCCGTCGACAATCTGGAACACTGCCGCCACAAGCAGGAATGATACTGCCAGTTCCAGCACCTCTGCATTGCCCGCATATTCTGGTTCGAGGAATATGCCTGCCAGCGGGCCTGGTATCACCCAAATAACCAACGCCATCGCGGTCATGAATCCGACGCCGAGAATATATGCCGTCCAGCCAGCACGCCGGATTCCCTCGGGGTCGCGCCGTCCGTAGCCCAGCCCGACCCGCACCGTGGCCGCCTGCCCTATTCCCATCGGCACCATGAAGGTCATCGATGCAATCTGGATCGCGATGGCGTGCGCGGCGACTGACGCTGTGTTGATATAGCCCATCAGGAAGACTGCGGCGGCGAAAACCATCGCCTCAAACCCCATGTGGAGGCCAATCGGTAAGCCCAGCCTCCAAATCGTTCCAAAACGCTGCCAGTCGGCACGCCACCAGCGGCCGAACAGATGATAACGCCGGAAACGCGGGTGGAATGACACAATCGCTGCGAGAAACAGGAACTGGAAGAGGCCGGTTATCGAACTGCCGACACCTGCGCCGACAAGGCCCCATTTGGGCAACCCGAAATGGCCGAAGATCAATCCATAATTGACCAGCGCGTTGACAATGACGGCTGCAAAGCCTGCGATCATCGTCCATCTCGGTAGCTCCAGCGCAGCCATGAAGTTACGGATCGCCACGACGCCCAGCGCCGGCCAGATCTGCCACATCAATGCGCGGATAAAGAGGCCCGCCTCCGCAGCCAAACGCGGCGGCTGGCCTGCCCAAGCAAGAAGGTCGCCCATCTGCCACAATATGACCCAGATGGGCACGCAGATCGCGGTAGCCGCCCAAAGCGATTGCCGGAATGTCCGCCGTACATCGCGCACCGAATGCGCCTTGCGGCCCAACTCAGCCGCCATCAGCGGCGACGCGGCAACCACAATGCCGATCCCAATCAGCAGCATCGCAATGACAATGCCCGATCCCAGCGCCGAAGCCGCCAGAGCATCCGGCCCGAGCCGCGCGAGCAGGAACACGTCGGTCGCGTTGATCAGCACCATGGTGATGTTGGTCAGGATCAACGGCCAAGCAAGCGCCAGCGTCGCACGAAACTCGTCGCGCCAAGGGGACTGGCGGTCCATCGGGATTGCCACTGTGGTCATGGGAGGCGGTGGATAGCGGAGTTATATCGCACCCGCCACCCCCGGTTATCTATCAATCGGGTTTCTTCGCCACCCCAACCAAAGCAGGCCGCAACAGCCGGTCCTTGATCATGTACCCCGCCTGCATTTCGGCAACAATCGTCCCCGGCTCGGCATCGGCACTCGGGATTTCCACCATCGCCTGATGCTGGTTCGGATCGAGCGGCATGCCCATAGCAGCGATGCGGGTGATACCGTTTTTGGCGAACACGCTTTCCAATTCGCGGCCCGTAGCTTCCAAGCCAACGACCAAGCCCTTCATAGCCTCACTCTCGCGCATTTCGGCGGGAATTGCTTCTAATGCCCGGGTTAGGTTATCTGACACCGACAAAACATCGCGGGCGAATCCGGTTGCGGCATAGGCCTTGGCGTCCTGCGCCTCTTTTTCCATGCGGCGGCGGACATTCTGGGTTTCGGCCTGCGCGTAGAGCACATCCTGAATGGCCACAGATAATGCCGCTTCAAGCTCGGCAACTTTGGCGTCGGCAGCGTTAGGCGCATCTTCCTTCAGATGCTCCGGCACGCCTTCGAGTTCTTTTTCGACCGCGATGTCCGCAGCCTCGTTTTTCTTGTCAGTCATAGCCCTGTTCAACCCATATCTTCAGCAGCAAGTTCCGCCGCGTCTTGCCATGCGCATATAGAAAGCAATTTTATTTCATCAAGCGGCGCGTCATTTAATTAGCCGGCTGAGCGTTTGCGCGGTAAAATCGACCATGGGCACAATACGCGCATAATTGAGCCTTGTCGGGCCGATCACACCAACCACACCCACGACCTTGCCGCCCGCCTCGCGATAGGGTGCAGCGATGACCGAGGAGCCTGAGAGTGAGAACAGATTATTCTCCGATCCAATAAAAATCCGCGTCGATTGTGCGTCCCGTGCGCTATCGACCAGCCGCGCGATTTCTTCCTTGCTCTCCAGCTCGTCAAGCAATTGCCGCACGCGATCGAGGTCAGCCGCAGCCGCCTCGTCAATCAGGTTAGATTGCCCGCGCACGATCAGCACCGGGCGATCATTGGCATCAAGCGACCAGATCGCAAGGCCATCGCGCACCAGTTTTTCGCTGGCATTATCAAGCTCCGCCTTCTCGGCCCGAATTTCGCCGTCGAGGCGCAACAAGGCTTCGGAAAGCGTCAGGCCAGACAAGCGAGCCGAGATATAGTTCGATGCCTCGACCAGTGCCCCGTCGCTGACCGACGGGTCAATGCCGACCACGCGATTTTCAACGCTGTTGTCCGTGCCCACCATGATTGCCAGGACCTGATTTCCCGACAGCCGCGCGAAGCTGAACGATTTCATCACCGCATCACGCTTCGGCACGAGCACAATGCCTGCGCATGCCGACAGTCCTGACAGAACTGACGTCGCGGCAGCCAAGGCCTCCTCGATTGGCCCTTCGCCCTTGATTTGAGATTCAATTGCGCGCCGCTCTGCCTCGGAAGGTTCCGCCGCCTGCATCATCCCGTCGACGAATAGCCTGAGGCCGCTTTCGGTCGGCATCCGCCCTGCGCTGGTATGGGGCGCGGCGAGCAGGCCCGCTTCCTCCAGATCCTGCATGACATTGCGGATCGACGCGGGCGAAAGGTTCAACCCAGGAAATTTGGAAATTGTCCGCGATCCCACCGGTGCGCCGCTATCGAGATAGCTTTCGACCACCATCCGGAAAATATTCCGAGTGCGGTCGTTGAGTTCATTGATCGGGGTATGGCTCACGACGACAGATGTAGCGCAGCAGGCTTGCAAAGCAAGCGGGGGCGGCTATGGCGGCCATCAACCCGTTATCAGGAGACTATCATGCGTCCATCCGGCCGTGCGCCCGACGAAATGCGCCCCATTTCGATTGAAACCCACTTCACCAAACATGCCGAAGGCAGCTGCCTCATCGGATTTGGCGACACCCGCGTGCTGGTCACCGCCAGCGTCGAAGACCGCTTGCCGCCTTGGCTGCGCGGCAAAGGCGAAGGCTGGGTGACGGCGGAATATTCCATGTTGCCCCGAGCAACTCACACCCGTGGTCAGCGTGAAGCGGCGAAGGGCAAGCAATCGGGCCGTACGCAGGAAATTCAACGTCTTATTGGGCGTTCTTTGCGTGCAGTTGTGGATATGAAAAAGCTCGGCGAGCATCAGATTACGCTCGATTGCGACGTATTGCAGGCCGATGGCGGCACAAGAACCGCAGCGATTTCGGGTGCATGGGTCGCATTGCGGCTTGCCGTCGATGGCCTTATGGCATCAGGGGCGGTCAAGGAAGACCCGATTAGCGGCCGTGTTGCAGCAGTTTCTTGCGGTATTTACAATGCCACTCCTGTGCTGGATCTCGATTATATCGAAGATTCAAGCGCCGATGCCGATGCCAACTTCGTTTTGCTCGAAGGCGGCAAAATTGCCGAAGTTCAGGCAACCGCCGAAGGCGCGACCTATGACGAGGAGGCACTTCTTCGGTTGCTTCGCTTGGCACGTATGGGCACCGACCGGATTTTCGCGGTTCAGGCCGACGCGGTGAAGTAAGTCGATGAACCACCGTAAGCTCCTTCCCGGCAAACTGGTTATCGCCAGCCATAATTCGGGCAAGGTCAAAGAAATAAGGGCATTGCTTGCCACTTATGGCGTTGAGCCAGTATCTGCGGGCGAACTTGGTCTACCCGAGCCTGACGAGACCGGCACCACCTTCGCCGAAAATGCACTGCTCAAGGCGCATGCGTCATCGCAAGCGTCAGGACTTCCCGCATTGGCCGACGATAGCGGCCTGTGCGTGGCGGCGCTAGCGGGTGCGCCGGGTGTTTACACGGCCGACTGGGCCGAAAAGCAGAAATTCGAAGATGGTCCGGGCCGCGACTGGTATATGGCAATGGGCAAGGTCGAGGGCAAGCTCGCCGAACTTGGCCCCGATGCCGACCGCAGCGCCTATTTCTCCTGTACCCTCGCGCTCGTATGGCCCGACGGGCATGAAGAGACCTTCGAAGGCCGGGTGCAAGGCAGCCTGACCTGGCCACCACGCGGCAAGCTAGGGTTCGGCTATGACCCGGTGTTTGTCCCTGTTGGCGATACGCTAACCTTTGCCGAGCTCGATCCGGCCGAAAAACACGCGATGAGCCACCGTGCCGACGCTTTCAAAAAACTGGTCGAGGCGGTGTTTTGAGCGAACCTCTCGCACTTTATATACACTGGCCCTTTTGCGTTTCCAAATGCCCCTATTGCGACTTTAACAGCCATGTTCGCGAGAGCATCGATCAAGACATTTGGCTAGCGGCACTGTTGGCCGATATGGCGTACGAAGCGGCGCTTACCAAAGGCCGCCCGCTGACTTCGATATTCTTCGGCGGTGGCACGCCCTCGCTAATGCCGCCATCGACCGTTGCGGCGCTCGTCCAAGCCGCTGAGCAGCATTGGGGCTTTGCCGACAACATCGAGATTACGCTTGAGGCCAATCCCTCTTCGGTCGAGGCCGCACGCTTTGCCGATCTGGCAATAGCTGGCGTCAACCGCGTTTCGCTCGGCTTGCAATCGCTCGACGATGCCGCGCTCGCCTTTCTGGGCCGTGCGCATTCGGTAGAGGAAAGCCTAAACGCGCTGGCCATCGCGCAGCGTCATTTTCGGCGGGTCAATATCGACTTCATCTACGCCCGACCCGACCAAACAGAAGCGCATTGGCAGGCAGAACTGGAGCGCGCGCTATCGTTCGGCACCGACCATATGTCGCTTTACCAACTCACCATTGAACCCGGCACGCGCTTTGAGACCATGGTCCGGACTGGTCAGTTTGTGCCTGCCGATAACGATGAAGCCGCGACATTATATGAACTCACGCAAGAACTGACCAATGCGGTGGGCATTCCGGCCTATGAAATCAGCAACCATGCCAGGACGGGGTCCGAGAGCCGCCACAATCTAAGCTATTGGCGCTACGACGATTATATTGGCATCGGTCCCGGCGCACATGGACGGCGGCTCAATTGTGCGACGCAACGTCATAAAAAACCTGAAAATTTTCTGTCAGCGGTCAACCGTAATTCACTTGGGTTAGCCAGCGAAGAAGTGCTTGATCCAACCACCCGGGCGACTGAGGCGCTATTGATGGGTCTACGACTGGCCGAAGGTATAAGCCTGCAACAGCTGTCCCAAAAAACCGGCATTGCTTCCGACGCGTTGCTGAACATGGTCGCCGTCAACCGCATTGCCTCACTAGGCCTCATTCACCGAAATGGCGACCATGTGACGGTCACGCCGCAAGGCATGCCGCTGCTCGACGCGATCCTGCCTGAAATAGTAGCGGTTGAGGCAAAGGCGGCCGCCTGATAGGTTCGGCCTCATGGCTTCATTGCTTACCCAATATAACGCCTTCCTGACCGACAATCGCCGGATGTCCCCCCATAGCGTGCGTGCCTATCAGGCGACGGCTGAGCGGTTAAGCGGGTTTCTGGAACTGCATTGGGGCGGCTTGGTCGACCGTGTTACCCTAGCTAAAATCAGTGCGGCAGATTTACGTTCCTTCCTTGCCGATCGGCGTGGAGACGGCCTTGCAAATCGTTCGACCGCGCGCGAATTGTCCGCCGTACGCCATTTTCTGCGCTTTGCACTCGGCAACAGTGCAAGCTTACCCGTCCTGAAAGGCCCGCGCGTCCAACGTAGCCTGCCACGTCCGGTCAATCCTGATGACGTGATGGCGCTGGCAGAAGATGCCGCCAAGAGCGCGTCGGAAAGCTG
>JANLSY010000138.1:0-3102 GCA_031362665.1 Sphingomonadales bacterium | reverse complement strand
TCGACAAGGTCAAAACCGTCGCCGAAAACCGGCGCGCGCGGTACGATTATCACATTGATGACAAATATGAGGCGGGCATCATGCTCACCGGCACTGAGGTCAAGTCGCTGCGCTTCGGCGAAGGTTCGATTGCGGAGAGCTATGCAGAGGTCAAATCGGACGGTATCTGGCTGATCAACGCCAACATCCCCGAATTCAGCCACGGTAACCGTTTTAACCACGAGCCCAAGCGCCCTCGTAAATTGCTCCTTAATGTCCGCGAGATAAATAAGCTTCACGCCGCTGTGGCGCGCGAGGGAATGACGCTGGTTCCACTTTCCGTCTATTTCAACGCGCGCGGACGGGCAAAAGTAGAGCTGGCGCTAGCCAAGGGCAAGAAAGCCCCGGACAAGCGCGCGACCGAGAAGGAACGCGATTGGAAGCGCGAGCAGGGACGCATTATGCGGGATCGCGGATGAGGCCGCCGAAGAACCGCTTTGGTGCATGGATCCACCGGCAAGCCCCGACGCGCGACAGTTTCGAGCGTAGCCGCTTCCTGAGGCCCTTTGCCAAGCGGGTTTTCCATCCAGCACTATGGCGCTTTACTAGACGGTCAGTGCCGCGCGGCGTAGCACTCGGACTACTGGTCGGCATTTTTCTGCTTGTTCCGGGCGTGCAGATTGCGGGTGTTGCATTGCTGGCTTTGCCGGTCCGTGCCAACATCCCGATCGGAGCGGCCATGACGTTCCTCAGTATGCCCGCGACGACACCCTTTATTTTACTTGCGTCGGTCTATGTGGGTGAATCGGTACTTCATCTGGGCGACGGTTCGGGGCGCTTTTATCAGCTCATCGAGACGTCGGCGCCGTTATCGGCGTGGATGGATTATTTCTGGACCGAGGCGCCGATGGCGCTGTTGCAGGGCGTTGCCGGCCTGGCAATCATCTCTATAGTCGCGGCGGCATTGGGTTATGTCTTTGCAGCATGGTTCTGGCGCTGGTGGATAAGCTCGAAATGGCGACGCCGGTCGAAAGCTATTGCCGCTGGTAGATAAGCACTCGCTTGTGAATTAGAGAGAAATAGGCAGACTCCATTCACATTTTGGGGAGTCTCGCATGAAGTTTACCACTCAATTGGCTTTGATCGCATCGGCATCGTTGCTGGCGTTGGCGTCGCCAGCATTCGCTCAATCGGTAACAGCGGTGGATGAAGCTGCGGCCAAAGACGGCCCGCAACTTGGCACATTCGGTTTTGACACAAGCGGCATGGACAAATCGGTCGCGCCTGCCGACGATTTTTATCTGTATGCCAGTGGCGAATGGACCAAGAAAACCCCAATCCCTGCCGATAAATCAAATTATGGCATGTTCACTGCGCTTGACGATTTGTCGAAGGATCGCGTCAAACTCGTGCTCGATTCTGAAAAGGACCGCAAAGGCAGTAAAGCCGGAGACGTCTATGCCAGCTATCTCGACACCGCGATGGTCGAGAAACAGGGCTTGAAGCCGCTTCAGCCCTGGCTGAAGCAGGTGCGCGGCGTGAAGTCCAAGGCGGCTTTCGAAAAGTTGATACCGGTCGCTGCACGAAATGGCGTCGGCGCATTGTTCGGCGGGTTTGTTGGTCAGGACGACAAAAACCCTGACGCTTACATCTTTCAGATTTTCCAAGGCGGCACCGGGCTTCCGGACCGCGACATGTATTTAGTCAAGAACGATAAATTCGAAGCCATTCGCAAGGCATATAGGGAGTATCTCGGCAAGATGCTTACGCTTGCGGGCGAGAAAAACGCGGCTGCGCGCGCCGATGCGATTTTTGCGATGGAACAGAAAATAGCAGAAGTTCAATGGACCAGAGAAGATAGTTCGGACGCGACCAAAACCTATAACAAAATGACCCTGGCGCAACTCGATGCCATCTCGCCCGGATTGAAGATGTCCGGTATTCTAACCAAAGCCAGCCCAAAAATTACTGAAGTCGTAGTCGGGCAGCCAAGCGCGATTACCGGAATTTCCAAAATTTATGCGGAAACCGATCTCGGTATTCTGAAAGACCAGATGATTGTCAACAGCCTGGCGACCTTTGCCAATGTCTTGCCCGATTCGGTTTCCGACACGACCTTCGCCTTTTACGGTACCACGTTGCAAGGTACGCCGCAGCGCGAACCGCGCTGGAAACGCGGCGTGCAACTGACCGAAGGCACGGTGGGCGATGAAGTGGGCAAAGCCTACGCAGCCAAATATTTTCCGCCCGAAACCAAGGCCGCGATGGACGTGCTCGTCAAAAATGTCCTTGCCGCGATGGGTCGCAGGATCGACGGTCTTGGGTGGATGCAGCCCGAAACCAAGGTCAAGGCACGGCAGAAACTGGCCAACTTCACCACCAAGATCGGCTATCCTGAACGCTGGAAAGATTATTCGAAGCTCAAAATCGTTCGGGGCGACCTGTTCGGTAACGATTTGCGCTCAAACCAATGGGGCTTTGACGACAATATGTCAAAGCTCGGCGGGCCGATTCGCAGATGGGAATGGGGGATGTTGCCGCAAACCGTGAACGCTTACGCCAATTTCGGCATGAACGAAGTGGTTTTCCCAGCCGCGATCCTGCAACCGCCGTTTTTCGACCCCAAGGCCGATCCGGCGGTCAACTATGGCGGCATTGGTGCTGTTATCGGGCATGAGGTCAGTCACCATTTCGACGACCAAGGCGCGAAATATGACCAGACCGGAAAGCTATCCGATTGGTGGACGCCCAGCGACGTCGCTGCATTCGAAGCTGCGGGCAAAAAGCTAATCGCCCAATATGACGCGTACAAGATTTTCCCCGACGCAAACGTGAAGGGTGAATTCACGCTGGGCGAGAATATCGGCGATCTCGCCGGACTGACCATTGCTTATGACGCTTACAGGACTTCGCTGAACGGAAAGGAGGCGCCAGTAATCGAAGGCATGACCGGCGATCAACGGTTCTTCCTTGGTTGGGCGCAGGTGTGGCGGCGTAATTATCGCGAGGCGAATTTGCGCCAGCGGTTGATAACCGACCCGCACAGCCCGTCGGCACAGCGTGCTTGGGTCGTACGCAATCTTGACAAATGGTACGATGCGTTCCAGCCGAAACCGGACGGAA
>JANLSY010000126.1:0-3435 GCA_031362665.1 Sphingomonadales bacterium | reverse complement strand
CCCCTGAACCGGGGTTGCTAGCCCCGCGCGTGCTAGTGCCGTTTCTTATCGTGTCGCTGATTTGGGGGTCAACCTGGCTGGTGATCCGCGATCAGCTTGGCACAGTGCCATCCAGCTGGTCGGTGACCTATCGCTTTGCCGTGGCCGCGATCGGCATGATCATCCTCGCTTTGGTGATGCGCCAACCGTTGAAGATAGACCGCGCAATGATCGGCTGGACGATCCTGCTTGGCGTGATGCAGTTCGCGTTCAATTTCAATCTGGTTTACGCCGCAGAGCATCATATCACGTCGGGGTTGGTCGCGGTGATTTTTGCATTGCTGATCGTGCCTAACGCATTGCTTGCGAAATGGTGGCTGGGTCGGCCGATTGGCACATCGTTCATCTTGGGTTCTGCAATCGCAGCGTGCGGCGTTGCGTTGCTGATGATCCAGGAATATCGCGCAGCGCCGGTGGGTGGTGAGGAAGTGATATTGGGCTTGACGCTGACGCTCTTCGGTGTGGCGTCGGCTTCGGTATCGAACGTGTTGCAGGTGACGCCGACGATCGCGCGCGTGCCCACGATTACGATTCTTGCATGGTCAATGCTCTGGGGCAGCCTGGCCAACGCCATTTTCGCTTATGCAATTTATGGCCCGCCGGTAATCGACCCACGTCCGGCCTATCTCGGCGGCGTGCTCTATCTTGGTATCATTGGTTCGGTCGTGACCTTCCCGCTATACTTCCGCCTGATCCGAGACATCGGTCCCGGCAAAGCGGCCTATACAGGTGTTCTGATCCCCGTCATCGCGATGATATTGTCGACAGTATTCGAAGGCTATAGCTGGTCCGCGCTGGCGTTGGGCGGCGGCGCACTGGCAATGATAGGGCTGGTCGTCGCGATGCAGGCGCGCAAAGCTTAGGACTCGCCAAGGGCTTGGATTCGCGTTAGTCTCTACTAAAATTACGGGAGAGAGCAATGGAGCAGCTGAGCGGCCAAGACGCGAGTTTCGTCTATCTGGAAACACCGACAACACCGATGCATATTGGTTCGGTCGGCATTTACGACCCCTCGACTGCGCCGGGCGGGTTCGTCCGCTTTAAGGACATATTGCGCCACGTCGAAAGCAGGTTGGACAAAGCGCGCAGCTTCCGCCAGAAACTGGTGCGCGTGCCGTTCGATCTCGATCATCCTTACTGGGTCGAGGATGCAAATTTCGATGTCGAATATCACATCCGCCATATGGCGCTGCCAAAGCCCGGCGATTGGCGACAATTGTGCATTCAGGTCGCCCGGTTGCAGGCGCGACCGATGGACCTTTCGCGACCGTTGTGGGAATTCAATATCATCGAGGGGCTGGATAACATTCCGGGCATTCCAAAAGGCAGCTTTGCGCTGATGGCCAAGGTGCATCATGCCGCCATCGACGGCATGTCAGGCGTCGAACTCAGTGCAGCGGTCCATGACATTGAGCCCAAGGCTGTCGAGGAAAATGTCAAATCGGACTGGAAGCCAGAATCTGATCCGGCCCTCGGCGAAATGCTGTTTCGCACATGGCTCAACTCGGTAAAGCAGCCGGTGCAGTTCGCAAAGACGCTGGCCAACACCATCCCCGGCGTCGCGCGTTTGGGCAAACAGGTTGCGGGCGGCGATATATCCCTGAAAAACGCGAAAATGGCGCCGCAGACCAAGCTCAATGGCAAAGTGTCATCGCACCGAGTTTGGGACGGGGCGGTGTTCCAGCTTGCGGATATTCGCAAGATCAAAGACCGGCTCGAAGGGGCAACGGTCAACGACGTTATTCTGACCATCATCGGGGGCGGGCTTCGCAAATATCTGGCGAAGCATGATGATTTGCCCAAGCAGACATTGTCGGCAATGGCGCCTATCTCGGTACGTGCAGAAGGCGAGAAGGATGCGCTCGGCAATCTGGTGTCGGCAATGGTTGTGCCGCTCGGTACCCACATTGATGACCCGGCCGAGCGTTTGCGCTTCATTCACAAGGAAACAAAGAATTCAAAGGCGATGACCAATGCGGTCGGCGCGCGAACATTGACCGACTACAGCCAGTTTATGCCCGCCGCGCTCGCGGGATTAGCGGCACGGCTTTACACAAGGCTCGGGGTTTCAAACCTGCACTCGCCCGTGTTCAATGTGGTCGCAACCAACGTCCCCGGCCCGCGGGTACCGCTCTATTTTGCGGGCGCTAAAATGGTGCGGATGATGGGTACCGGTCCGGTGTTCGATGGCATGGGAATGATCAATGCGATCTATAGCTACGGCAGCGACATCGCGATCGCATTCACCGCCGACCGCGACATGGTGCCCGACCCGGCTGTTTACGCCGCTGCCTTGCAGGAAGCCTTTGATGAGTTGCTAATCGCCGATATGAGCGCGCCAGCGCCCAAGGCGAAAGCGGAGAAGAAAGCGGCTTCGCCCAAGCCTGCTGCCAAGGCGAAAACACCGCCGGCCAAAAAAGCGAAACCAAAGAAAGTTACAACTAAGGCCGCAACAAAAGCCGCCAAACCATAAGTAGTCAATTCCGCGAAAGCGGGAATGACAATGTGGCGATTGAATTGGCCGGGTAACTAATGACCCGATGAAGGGTAGACCAGCGACCGGCCACCGGACCGCTCGAACGGTTTCCAACCGTTTTCCGGCAGAGCCAACCGGTCGGCTATCGCCCACATAACGGCGGGATTTGCCCCCAGCCCGCAATGGCTGCCGCGCACTTCAATATTATCGGTGGTCTTGGCCTTGGGCTCACGCGAATTTTGCCAAGCTACGATGCCGTCATTTTTGGAGAAGATGGCGGTCGATGGCACCGGCGGCACATTATGCGCTTCGGCCATCTGCTCAGTGATCTTTGGATCGTCAATCTTTTGCCCGTTGATATATTGATAGGCGCGCCACGCATTGGTCGATTTCGGGCTGCCGGTAATAGGCGATCCAAGCGAAATGATTTGACGCACCAGATCGGGGCGGCGTCGCGACAGCATCCGCGCGAAAGCACCGCCAAGCGACCAGCCGATCAAGCTGACCTTCTGCTCGGTTTTGGTGTGGATTTCATCAAGGCGGGCAATCATCTTTTCGCCTTCCGGACCGATAGCCCTTTGCCCAAGATTGCGGCCGAGATCCCAATGATGCGGATCATAACCAAGCTTTTCGAGATAACGGTAAAGCGGTTTCATTGAAGTTTCGCCCGCCATGAAACCGGGCAGAAGCATCACCGGATGCCCGTCGCCTTTGGGTGCCTGCAACAACAATGGTGCGGCCCACGGAAGCGACCCTGCCTCAAGCAATGCGCGCGGTAACTCGGTCAGCGCGAGCAACAACGAAGGTGATTTGATCTGACCGATATGGTCGGCGGCGATGGTTGCCAAAATCTGTCTCCCGTAAACATTTAACGTCGGTCTGTTGCCGAACTTAACGGGAAGGCTAGGCCTGGTGTTCCG
>JANLSY010000109.1:0-4421 GCA_031362665.1 Sphingomonadales bacterium | reverse complement strand
TAGAAGCAGGCATCACTGCCGAGCAGACGGTAATCGATTTCGGCCGCCGTCATGGTGAGCTGATGCGTCAGGCAGCCCGCACCGACGGTGCGGCGCTGCGTGTGGCCGAGCGGTCGGAAAACACCGCCTTGCTCGTTTCGCGGCAATATCTGGACATATTGCTACAACAGCGGATCGTGGCAGCAGCAGATGACAATGTGACTTTCCACCGCAATCTGGTGGGTGATCTCGGCCAAGGCGTCCAACAGGGTTCGATCAGCATCGCCGACCAGCAACAGGCGCAGGAACGCCTGCAAGCCGCGATTGTGCGCAAGACCGAGGCCGAAGAGTCGCTGGTCAACGCGCAGATCCAGTTACAAACGCTAACCGGTCTCAGCATCGGTGGCGCGGCAATGCCACAGTCGCTGCGTGCATCTGTTACCCCGACGCTCGGCGAAGCTGTCGCAGAAGCGCGGCAGAACAACCCGAAGGTCAAGGAAGCATCGGCTGACGTCGATGCGGCCCATGCCATGGTCGAGAAAGCCAATGGTGACCTTTACCCGACCATCGGCGTAGACGCACGCGGCCGGGTCGGCGAGGATATCGACGGGTTCAATGGCAAGACCAACGACGTGCAAGCACGCGTCGTGTTCAAGTGGAACATTTTCGACGGCGGCATCAACCGCGCGAAATATCAGGAAATGGTGCGCCGCGCGAGCGAGGCTCGTTTCCGCCTGCATGAACTGGGCCGCTACGCCGAAGAAGATACACGGCGTGCGTGGAATAGCATGTCGACGCAGCGGAAAGTGTCCGAAGAACTGGCTATACAAAGCCGGGTAAGCGACGATTTGCTGCTCTCCTATCGCGAGCAGTTTAACGTCGGTCGACGCTCGCTGCTTGATGTGCTCGATGCGCAGAACACCCGCTATAATGTGCAGGTGCGTCTGGAAACCGCCAAATTTGCCGAGCAATTCGCGGAATATCAGGTGCTGGCAGCAACCAACAAGCTGCTTGCGTCGATGAACCTGGCAACACCTGCCGGTGCGACTTCGGACGCCCGCAGCCGCTTCGACTATGGCCCGCCGCCTCCTGCGGAACTGCAGCGGAGACGCTATCCGCGCTAATGCGGATAGTCGTTTCGGCCAATTTCGGGGGAAATTGTGTACGAACGTTTGGAAAATGAAGTGGCAGCTGCCTTGGAAGGTGTGGGGATAGCTATGCCCGACACGATCATGGCCGCCGTCAAGAGGCTCGCCCGGGAAAATGAGCTTCCCGACCCGGGCAGCCTTTTCCAGACTTTGCCGCTCGACAGCAAGGGGCGGCTGCCGTTCCATCAGGCGGAAAATGCGCTTGAACTGGCCGGATTGACCACGGCGCCTATATCCGGTGCCCGCTTACCGAAAAAGGCCGAGCAAATGCCTGCGCTTATTCGGTTGAACGACGATAGCGTAGCGATTGTTTATGAAACCACCAAGGATCAGGCACTCGTCTGGAAGTCCGAGACTGCCGAGCCAGTATGGACCGACTTGGCTGAGCTTGAGAGCTATTATGTCGGGCAAGCCATTCATGTCAGCGGCAATGCAAACCGTTTGCGCAGCGGCGACGAAGGCTGGATCAAAGCTGCCCGGGACAACTGGTTCTGGGGTGAACTGTCAAAGCTGAAGCGTGAATTCTATCCGGTCTTCGGCGCTGCATTCCTTATCAACATCCTCGCGTTCGCGCTGCCGCTGTTTTCGATGAATGTCTATGACCGGATCATCCCCAACCGCGCGGTCTCTAGCCTTTGGGTGCTCGCAATCGGCGTTTTGCTTGCGTTCGCCGTTGATTTTGCACTGCGCATGGCGCGTTCGAGCCTTCTGGATGAACTTGGCCGCAAGCTCGACCTGAAACTGTCCGAAAAGATATTCGGCAAGCTGGTTAACCTGCCGCTTTCGGACCGATCGGGTGATACTGGACGGTTGGTCCGCAAGGTATCCGAATTCGAAATTGTTCGGGATTTCTTCGCGTCCACTACCGCAGTGCTGTTGGTCGATCTGCTTTTCCTGGTGGTGTTCGTCGGGATGATTGCTGTACTGGCCGGCTGGCTGGCAATGGTGCCGCTAGTCATTATCGCCATTATGTTCTTTGCAGGCAAGGTGTTGCAGAGCAAGATGACTTCGGCAACGCTCGATGCGCAGGCCGATGCAGGGTTGCAGCACAGCCTGCTGGTGGAAGCGATCAGCGGTGCGGAAACACTAAAAGCAACCGCATCCGAAGGCCGCGTGATTGGGCGCTGGCGAAATCTGGCGCGGATGAGTGCGCTTACACAAGAACGGTTGCGGCACCTGAGCGCGACGGCGGTGACATTGGCCAATGTGTGCCAGCAGGTAACGAGCATCGCGCTGGTTATCGGCGGTTTCTATCTATTCGATGCGGGCAAGATTTCGATGGGGGCGATCATCGCTATCGTCATGCTGGCAGGGCGATCGCTGGCACCGGCGGGTCAGCTCGCCTTTCTGATGACTCGTGGACGGCAAGCGTTAACCGTGCTCGACAGTCTTGGCGGACTGATGGATAAGCAGGACGAACGTTCATTCGGCAGCAGCAGCGTCATTCCCACCGTGCGTGATGGCCACATCAAGTTGGAGGACGCAACGTTCTCTTATCCGCAAAGCAGCCGCGAAGCGCTTACTGCGTTAAACTTGGAAATAAAACCGGGCGAGAAAATCGCCATCATCGGTCGGGTCGCATCAGGTAAGTCGACGTTGGGCCGCCTGCTATGCGGACTTTATTATCCAGACGAAGGCGCGGTGCTGGTCGACGGTCTCGATAACCGCCAGTTCCGCCCTATCGACCTGCGTCAGCAGCTTCGATTTGTTGGACAGGATGCGGAATTGTTCAGTGGGTCGATCAAGGACAATTTATTGATGGGCGCGCCCAACGCCGACGATGACGCGCTGATTGATGCGCTCCGCCGCGTCGGAGCCGACGAATTTCTCGGGCGTGACGACGGCGGCTTCGATCGTGGTACAGGTGAACGCGGACGTAATCTTTCGGGCGGCCAGCGCGGATTTCTGGTGCTGGCGCGCGCGCTGGCGTCGCCATCGAAGCTGCTTTTCCTAGACGAGCCGACCGGTGCGATGGACATGCGCACCGAAGCAAGCTTTGTCGAGCGGCTGAAAACCGCGATCTATCCCGGCCAGACATTGGTCATTTCAACCCATCGCCATGCGGTGCTGTCGCTATGCGACCGGCTTATCGTCATGGACCGCGGCCGGATTGTTGCCGATGGCCCGCGCGATCAGATCATGAAGCAGGCAATGGATAAGAGGGCAGCGGAATGATCCACGATTATCCCGACCGGCTCGATGCTTTCTCGCTGGACGAGGAAATGCCGCCACCCGTCCGCCAAGGCGGACTTGGCACGGTTGTCCTGACTCTCATCGGTTTGAGCATTACCATTGCCGTGCTTGTGACGCAGATCGACTGGCAGGAAGCCTATGGGCGCCTTTTTGCCGGAACCGGTGCAACTACGACTGAGCCGATCCGGACCAAAGAGCAGATTGAACTCATCGCGGTGACTCAGGCCGACCAGACCAAGGTCGCGGCCGAAGGCGCCGCAGCCGAAGCGGTCAATGAAGCAATTCCGCTTGGTAAAGGTGCGGTTGAAGCCGCATTGCCATTTTATCTGACCGATACCAGCATGACCAATAGCGAAAAAGCGCTGCGCTGCATGACTCAAGCGGTCTATTATGAAGCAGGATTCGAGCCGGTTGCCGGCCGCTATGCCGTTGCGCAGGTGATCCTCAACCGGATGCGCCACCCGGCTTTCCCGAAATCTGTGTGCGGCGTAATTTATCAAGGCAGCAACCGCCCGGGTTGCCAGTTCAGCTTCGCATGTGATGGATCGCTATTGCGGGCGCCAGCTGCAAAGGCGTGGGCCGAAGCGCGGCGGGTTGCCGAGGATGTGCTTTCGGGAACTGTGACCTCAACGGTTGGCATGGCAACGCATTATCACGCTAATTATGTATCGCCTTATTGGGCACCCAAGCTTCACAAAATCACTGTGATGGGCGCGCATATCTTTTATCGCTGGCCCGGTAACTGGGGGCGGCGTGTCGCCTTTAACGGCGTCTATCGCGGGGGTGAATATATTCCTTCGGTGTCTAGCCTGGCTAACATGAATGCCGGTAAAGACGGTGAACCCGCGAGCGACCTGTTGCTCGCTGATACTCCAGTACCCGTGCGCGAAGTTACCGACCGGCGGGCAGACAACGACATTGGCGGACGCATGGACACCAGCAAGGGCTGGCGTTTAACCATGCCGATGGGTTCCGAAACCCGCATCAAGACCGACGCCCCCGCCACCGTCAAATTGCCCGCCCTGGAGGCGACACAATGAAGTTCAAAACATGGTTCGCACGGCTCAATGCCGCCGAACGGATTATCTTTTTTAGCGCGGT
>JANLSY010000105.1:0-3315 GCA_031362665.1 Sphingomonadales bacterium | reverse complement strand
CACTCACCACCTTCGATGGCCAAAATGCCGCGGGCACATGGACGCTGGTGGTGTGTGATGCGGTCGCGGCCGACACAGGGCAGTTTCGCCGCGCCGATCTGTACATTACCTCGACCAGCCTGTCGGTCGTCAAAACGAGTTCAACGATAAGCGATGGAGTGAGCGGCGCAAACCCGAAATCGGTACCTGGCGCGGTTACTCAATATTGTCTCCTCGTCACCAATAACGGCAACACAGAAACCGCGGCTTCGACCAATGTACAGGCAGTAGACATTGTCCCCGCGACCATGACCTATGTTGCGGGCAGCCTGTTCTCCGGCACGACCTGCGCCACCGCAACCACAGCGGAGGACGACAATGCCGCAGGCGTTGACGAAAGCGATCCGTTTGGAATTTCGGTTACTGGATCGACCGTAACCGGAATAACTGCATCGTTGGCCGCAGGCGGTACTTTTGCCATCGTGTTTCGTGCGACCGTCAACTGACGCGCTAAATTCGCTGGCATAAAGCCGGTTACATTTATACACCGCAGCCATGAGCACCAAAACAGTTTCGAATCGCAACGATCCTGTGATCGAAACCCGCGATCAGCTTATCGCCGCTATTGCCAAGGGCGAGAAGCCCAAGGAACGCTGGCGCATCGGTACCGAGCATGAGAAGTTCGTGTATTGCCGCAATGACCATCATGCGCCGTCTTATGATGAACCCGGCGGCATCCGCGATATGCTGATGGCGATGACCGAGTTCGGGTGGGAACCGGTGTATGAAGGCGACAATGTCATTGCGCTGAAAGGTGCCGACGGCGCGGTCAGTCTCGAGCCTGCGGGCCAGCTAGAATTGTCTGGCGCACCGCTGGAAAACCTGCATCAGACGTGCGCGGAAACCGGACGGCATCTGAAGCAGGTCAAGGCTATTGGCGACAAGACCGGCAAGGGCTTTCTCGGCCTTGGCCTCTGGCCGGACAAGACCCGCGCCGAGCTGCCGATCATGCCCAAGGGCCGATACGAAATCATGCTGCGTCATATGCCGCGCGTAGGCTCCATGGGCCTCGACATGATGCTTCGCACCTGCACCATTCAGGTCAATCTCGATTATTCATCCGAAGCCGACATGGCCCACAAGTTCCGCACGTCGCTCGCGCTGCAACCGTTGGCAACCGCATTATTCGCCAACTCGCCTTTCCTCGAAGGCAAACCCAACGGTTTCCTGTCTTATCGCAGCCATATCTGGTCCGACACCGATCCGCACCGCACGGGGATGCTGCCCTTCGTGTTCGACGAGAATTTCGGTTACGAACATTATGTCGATTACATGCTGAATGTGCCGATGTATTTCGTTTACCGCGACGGCAAATATATCGATGCTTCGGGCCTCGATTTCAAAGACTTCCTCAAAGGCGATCTCTCGGTTCTCCCAAGCGAAAAACCTACGGTCGCCGACTGGGAAGACCATATGTCGACCGCCTTCCCCGAAGTGAGGCTCAAAAGCTTCCTTGAAATGCGCGGCGCCGATGGCGGGCCATGGAACCGTATCTGCGCGCTACCGGCGTTCTGGGTTGGCTTGCTCTATGACCAGAATGCGCTTGATGCCGCGTGGGACGAAGTCAAGCACTGGACAATCGAAGAGCGCGAAGCACTGCGCAACGCTGTGCCTGCACAAGCATTACACGCGGCAATCCCCGGCGGCGGCAAATTGCTCGATCTGGCTGGCCGCATTCTCGATATTTCGTCGTCCGGTCTTGCTGCGCGCAATATACTCAACAGTAGTGGCGATAACGAAACCGGCTATCTCGACCCGTTGCGCGAAATCGTCGCCTCGGGCAAAACCGTGGCTGAAGTCATGCTCGACAAATATCATGGCGAGTGGGGCGGCGACATCACCCGCATCTATGACGAGATGAGCTTCTAAAACTCCGATGCAAAACTGCCACAGGTGACACGAAAACGTCACTTTTCTGCAATGCTTTGTTGAACGCTTCCGCACCGCAGCATAAATGCGTTTCCAATCGCACCCTAAACTGCCGATTCTCTTTTCCCTGCTCGTCACCCCGGAGAAATTCCCATGCGTTCGATCCGCTCAACACTCGTATCCAGCGTCGCAATAGCCGTCGCTTCCACCAGCCTGTTCATCGCCCCTGTCGCGTATGCGCAGGATGAAACTGCTGAAGAGGGCCCCGGCCTTAGTGAAATCGTCGTCACCGCGCAGCGGCGCGAAGAGAACCTGCAGGACGTGCCATTGTCGGTGACCGCAGTCAGCGGCGACAAGCTCGACGCGATCTCGGCTGGCGGGGTCGATATTCGCGGCATTTCGGGCCGCGTGCCAAGCCTTCTCGTCGAATCCTCGTTTGGTCGCACCTTTCCGCGCTTTTATATCCGCGGCCTCGGCAACACCGATTTCGATTTCAACGCGGCCCAGCCTGTCAGCCTTATTTATGATGAGGTCGTGCTCGAAAACCCGATCCTCAAAGGCTTCCCCATTTTCGATCTTGATCGTGTCGAAGTTTTGCGCGGACCGCAAGGGACGCTTTTCGGTCGCAATACGACCGCAGGTATCGTCAAGTTCGACAGCGCCAAGCCAAGCGATGTTTCGGGCGGTTATGGTAAAATCTCCTACGGCCGTTTCAACGCCATCAACGCGCAGGGTGCTGTCGGTGGTCCGCTCGGCGAAAAGGTCAGCGTCCGCCTGTCGGGAATGTACCAGCGCCAAGATGATTATGTCGACAATGTCCTACCCAGCGGCACGACCAAGGACGCATTCGAAGGCTATGAAGAATATGCCGCGCGCCTGCAGTTCCTGATCAAGCCGAGCGACGACCTCGACATATTGCTGACTGGCCAGTTCCGGTCACTGGACGGCACTGCACGGGTTTTCCGCGCAGGTGTTTTCACGCGCGGGCAACAGGGTCTGAACAGCAATTTCAACCGCTATCGCGTTTCAACCGATGGCAAGAACGAACAGAGGGTCGATACGCAGAACGCGTCGGCACGGATCACCTATGATGCAGGTCCGGTATCGCTGATCTCGGTCACCAGCTATTGGCATGGCGACGCGACTTCGGTGGGCGATGTCGATGGCGGCTTTGGCAACGGATCGCCAGGCGTTCCAACTGGCCCAGGCCCCATCCCTTTCACTGCCGAAACGCGCGATAACGTGCCTTCGCTGAACCAGTTTACGCAGGAATTCCGTATTGCCAGCAATGGCGACGGCGCGCTGAGCTATCAGGCAGGCTTCTTCTATTTTGACGAAGACATCAGCATCGTTAGCGAAAACTATTCGACGCTGGGCGATCCGAACAACGCTCCGGGCGGCGTCAAC
>JANLSY010000078.1:0-3135 GCA_031362665.1 Sphingomonadales bacterium | reverse complement strand
TCCAGATCGAACTCATGAAACGCCACCGGGCAGGCGAGGCTGACGAACGGATCGGCGAAGGCATCCAGCTGACGATCAACGCCATCGCGACCGCGCTCCGCAACAGCGGCTAGGCCCCGTTCGACCAAGGCAAGCGTCACTTCGACAAGGCGCAACATTATGCCTTCACCCCGGCCTAATGACTGTTACACCTCCGCCATAGAAAAGTCCGGAGGATTACCCATGCGCCTGAAAACAACAATTTCCGCCCTCGCGATCGCATTTGCTAGCGTCAGCGCCCCCGCTTATGCCCAAACCGCCGCCGCGGCTGCGGCAACGGAGACCGACCAGAACGCCGCGATCATGGCGTTCTTCGAGGAATATGACGCCGAGCAACTGGCGCGCTCGCCGCTTTCCAAATCCTATCGCGGGATCAAGGACGGCGATTATGGCAAGTGGGACGACGGTTCGGACGAAGCCGAGGCGCGCGCAAACGATGCCGAACGCTCGGCGCTCAAGGAAATGAAGGCGCGTTTCGATCCGGCCAAGCTGTCCCCTGAAAATCGCCTCTCCTATCGCCTGTTCGAAAAGCGCGCCGCGCGCACCGAGGCGGCGTTCAAGTATAATGACTATGGCTATGTCTTTGACCAGATGAACGGCGCGCAGAGTCAGATCCCGGCCTTCCTTATCAACATCCACCGCATCGACACCAAGTCCGACGCTCGCGCTTATGTGAATCGCCTCTATGGCATCGGCCCCGGCTTGACCGAAGCGATCGGCCAAGCCAAAGCGCGCGCCGCGAAGGGCATCATGCCACCAAAATGGGTCTACCCTTATGTGATCAATGATTCGCGCAACGTCATTACCGGTGCGCCATTCGGTGAAGGCCCGGATGCGCCTTTGTTCGCCGACTTCAAAGCCAAGGTTGCCAAGCTCGCCATCAGCCAGACCGAAAAGGACCTGCTCATCGCTGACGCTGCGCAGGCGCTCACCGCGTCGGTCAAACCCGCTTATGAGGCGTTGATTGCCGAAATGACTGCGCAGGAGAAAGTCGCGGGAACCGACGACGGCATCTGGCGTTTCCCCGATGGTGCCGGCTATTATGCCGAGCGGCTGGCCAACTACACCACCACTAACATGACGCCCGATGAGATACATGCGTTAGGCCTTGCGCAGGTCGCGCGCATCCATAAGGAAATGCAGGCCGTCCAGAAGAAGATGGGCGTAAAGGGCGACCTGAAGGCCTATTTCAACTATATGCGCACCACCCCCAAATTCTACGCGCCCGAAGGCGACGAAGGCGCTACGCTCTATCTCGCCGAAACGCAAAAGGCGCAGAATGCGATCACGCCGCTGCTGCCACAATGGTTCGGCACGCTTCCCAAAGCGCCGCTTGTCGTAAAACGGGTGGAGGCATTCCGCGAGAAATCTGCCGGCAAGGCCTTCTACCAACGCCCGGCCCCCGACGGTTCGCGCCCCGGCACATATTATGCGAATCTGTATAAAATGGCCGACATGCCGCTGACCGAGGTAGAGGCATTGTTCTATCACGAAGGCGTTCCCGGCCACCATTTGCAGCTGGCAATCCAGACCGAACTGAAAGACGTGCCCGCCTTCCGCAAATTCGGCGGCGTGACGGCTTACTCCGAAGGCTGGGGGCTCTATTCTGAGAAACTCGCCAAGGATATGGGCCTCTACACCGATCCGGCGCGCGATTTCGGGCGGTTGCAGTTGGAACTCCACCGCGCGATCCGGCTGGTGGTCGACAGCGGCCTCCACCACAAACGCTGGACCCGCGAACAGGCAATCAAATATGTCGAGGACAACAGCGCCGACGCCCCCGGCGGCATCGTAAAAGCGATCGAACGCTACATCATCTACCCGGGCCAGGCGACCGCGTACATGGTCGGCCGTTTGAAAATCAGCGAACTGCGCGACAAGGCGCAAAAGGCGTTAGGCGCGAAGTTCGACGTGCGTGGGTTCCACGACACGGTGCTGAAATCAGGGCCGGTGCCATTGGACGTGCTGGAAGAGCAGGTCGATGCGTGGATTGCCGCGAGGAAGTGAACTCACAAAGGGTTTGGGTGCAGTAATTTGCACCCAAACATCGAGAGCGGCACAATTGCTTTATAAATGAAAATGGATGTCGCGTAGCGTCATAGAGACGCGCTTTTAATGCGTATCGAATTCTCTGTAATTGGAACCGAATTCTTTTTCGAACTGCGGTTTTGGGACGCGGTATCAAGTACATAAAGCGGCCGATTTTTCACCTGATTATGAACCCGCCCGACGTATAGTCCGACAATGCCCGTCATTAGGAGATTTATGCCCCCCAAAAAGGCGAGCGTTACAACCGTAGAGGTCCAGCCGGCCACAGCTTCGCCGTTGTAAAACCAGCCGCTAATGACGAATAATCCGTAAAATACGGCCAGCATTGACACCAGTGTCCCAACCCACAAGGCAGCGCGCAACGGCACATCGGAAAACCCCAAAATACCATCGGCAGCAAGTTTCAGCATTTTTAGTAAAGGATATTTGGTTTCGCCCGCGGCCCGCTCTGCACGAACAAATTCGATTGTGGTCTGTTCAAAGCCAAGCCAGCTAATCATACCGCGCACGAAACGGTCTTGTTCACGCATCGTCTTGAACGCTTCCAGAACGGCGCGGTCGAGCAGACGGAAATCGCCCACATCCATTTCAAATTCCACCGGAGACATGCGTTGCAGAACTCGATAAAATATAGCGGCAGTAGCGCGCTTGAACATACTTTCGCCGTCTCGCGCGACCCTCTTTGCCGATACAACCGAAAAGCCTTCTTTCCACTTCTCGATCATTTGAAGAATGACTTCGGGGGGGTCTTGTAGATCTGCATCCATGACGATGACCGCGTCCCCTTGTGCAACATCCATTCCAGCGGTGATTGCGATCTGATGCCCGAAATTGCGGGAAAGATTGTATATTTGGTAACGCTCGTCCAACTTTGCCTTTTCGCGCATTTTGATTAGCGAACTGTCACGGCTACCATCATTCACCATGACGATTTCCGCATCACCATCCATTACGGCCAGCAACGCATCAAGTCGATTGAATAGCAATGGAAGCACCTCTGCTTCATTGTATATTGGTAAAACAAGGCTGTAGCGGACGTTCATGACA
>JANLSY010000073.1:0-10273 GCA_031362665.1 Sphingomonadales bacterium | reverse complement strand
CAGCGCGCCCGAAACATGGCCTTTGACGCCAAGTTCGGAATAAGCGAACAGGATTTTGCCGTCGGGCGCGATGACATAAGTGGTGCGGTTGGATCCGCCCATGACCGGCAGGCTGACTTTATAGGATTTGATTACGGCTTTTGAAGCGATGCCGACGGTGAATTTGTTGCGGCAGGCTTCGACCGAAAAGCGCTTCAGCGTCTCTATATTGTCGGCGGACATACCAATAATCGACGCCCCCATCGCCCCGAAATCATCGGCAGCTTCGGAAAACTCATGCGCCTCTACGGTGCACCCCGAGGTAAAGGCCTTGGGGTAAAAATACAGCACCACCGGACCACGCTTCAGCGCCTTGTTGAGATTATAGGTGTAGGGATCACCTGCGAGCACGGCCTGCGTGGTGAAATCGGTCGCGCGCACGCCGGGCTTAAGCGCCGCGAATGCGGGGCTGGCGGCGACGGTCAGCGCGACAATAATGGCAAGGCGTTTCATAGGTAGTTCCTTGGACGGCGCTTCGGCGGAATAGCCTTTTACTTAATTCGATTTGCCAACAACGCTTTCGGGCAAATCCTTGCCGAAGACACGCTGATAATATTCGGCGACCAATGCGCGCTCTGCCTCATCGCATTTGTTGAGGAAAGACAGGCGGAAGGCGAAGCCGACATCTTTGAAGATCGCGGCGTTTTGCGCCCAAGTGATAACGGTACGCGGGCTCATCACCGTCGAGATATCGCCGTTGATAAAGCCCTGACGCGTCAGATCGGCGACCTTGACCATATTGGCGACCTCTGCAGCATCGCATCCGGTCGATTTGGCGAGCACGATTTCGCCTTCGACCTGCGCGGGCAGATAATTCAATCCGACGACGATGTTCCAGCGGTCCATCTGGCCCTGGTTGATTGCCTGCGTACCGTGATAGAGGCCACTCGTGTCGCCAAGACCAACGGTATTTGCAGTAGCGAACAGGCGGAAGAACGGATCGGGACGAATGACGCGGTTCTGGTCGAGCAGGGTGAGCTTGCCCTCCGTTTCAAGCACGCGCTGGATGACAAACATCACATCGGGGCGGCCTGCATCATATTCGTCGAAAACAAGAGCAGTCGGGGTCTGCAACGCCCACGGCAGCAGGCCTTCGCGGAACTCGGTCACTTGCTGGCCATCGCGCAGCACAATCGCGTCACGCCCGATCAGGTCGATACGGCTGATATGCGCGTCGAGGTTGATGCGGATGCATGGCCATTTGAGCCGCGCTGCAACCTGTTCGATATGCGTCGATTTACCGGTGCCATGATAGCCCTGCACCATGACGCGGCGGTTGTGGGCGAAACCGGCCAGAATCGCGAGCGTTGTGTCGGGGTCGAACACATAATTAACATCGGTATCGGGAACGCGCTCATCAGCGATCGAAAATGCGGGGCATTCCATATCCACATCGATGCCAAACATCTCGCGCACGCTGATGGTCTTGTCGGGTGCGGCAAGGATGGTCGCATCGCGGCTGTCGGGCTGGATATTGGGAATGTCGGTCATTTCAGTTCTCGTCAAGCGAAGGCGGGAGTGGTTTTAAGGTGCGTATAGGCCGCAATCACGTCTTGCAAAGCCTTTTCATATGACCGGTTGCCGCCATTTTTGTCAGGGTGGAATGCACGGACTTTCACCGAGTAGGCGGTACGCAACGCACGCCGGTCGGCATCCTCGCCAAGCCCTAGCGTCTTCAGCGCGCTACGGTCTTCAGAAGAGAGGAAATGTCCATCCGCGCGCGGTTTTGGCATGCGGTCGCGGAAGCGCGTGGAAATTGCATCGAGTGGATCCTTGAAATCGGCCCATTTGGGCGGCGAATCGACGTTGCCACTCGCTCGGAACGCGCGGGTTTCAGACGGCCAGACGTTAAGCGGACTTTGCGCGTCCAATATCTCCTCGGCTGTCATGCCATCGAACCAATTATAGCCCGCGTTGAATTCGCGGACATGGTCGAGGCAGAGATATTGATAATCGCCCGGACCATTGGGTGAGGCCGCCTGACCGCTCGGGTCAGGTGCCCGAAATTCGCCGGTTTCAGGACAACCCGGATAGGCGCAATGCCGCCTCGACCCCCGCACGCGGCCATGAAACCGGTCATTTGGCCGCTTCGAATCCATAATACCCCTTGGCGAAAAACTGCCGATATGGGAATAAGGAGCTTATGGAAAAAGGTCCTGCGCAGATTGAAATGGAAAAGCTGCTGACCGCAGCCTTCGCTCCCACACATCTGGCTGTCATAAATGATAGCGCGAAACATCATGGCCATAGCGGTGATGACGGATCGGGCGAATCGCATTTTACAGTGGCGATCGAAAGTGCCGCCTTTACCGGCGTGAACCGTGTAATGCGGCAGCGCATGGTCAATAAAGCGCTTGGCGACATCCCCGGCGAACGCGTGCATGCGCTTGCGATTAAGGCGAGCGCACCGGGGGAGTGAGCACCTCGGAATATCCTTGCCCGACAACGCTTTAATGCGTAGATTTATATAAATTGAAAGGGCAGTTCGAAACTGTTCTGGGTCGCATTCAACGAAGAGGGGCATGTGATGCTGTCGCGCACATATCGGCCATCTGCCGACCTTGCCCCCTATATCCGCCGTTTTTACGTGTTCGAAGCGCCTTTGCCCGATGGCACCATTATCGAAGATTTTCTACTTTCCGAAACCGCGCTTGTGCGCTGTTTATTGCGCGGCGATTGGGCAGCCGAAACCAGTCCGGGCGAATGGAACACGGCGGGCAATGTCGTGTTTTTCGGAGCCAACAGCCGGCCTTTGCGGGTTCGGGTAAAGGGCGGCTTTGCGGTAACCGGCTTTGCGGTGCGGCCAAGCGGGTGGCATGCACTTTTTGGCGAAGCCCATCATATGTTTTCGGACCAGATGCTGCCTTTGCAAGCATTATGGGGATCGTTAGCGGAAACGATGTTCGACGGAGTTGCGCAGGCAAGCGATGATGATGGACAATTGGCGGCGATGGAAAGTGCATTACGCGAACGGATTGCTCTGTTGAAAAAGCCCGCCGCCGATCTGCAAATGGCGCGCTTTGAAATTATTGCGCGCACCGATAGCACGATGCGCATTGAGGATGCGGCGGCAATAGTCGGTCTGTCTGTCCGTCAGCTGGAACGGCGGTGCCTTGCGACTTTTGGCCTGACGCCCAAAGCAATTTTACGGCGAAGCCGTTTTCTGGACACAGCCACCGCGCTCCGCGGTTTCAGCAGCCCGAGCGAGGGCGAACTCGATGCGCTGCGCTATTTCGACCAATCGCATATGACGCGGGAGTTCCGAAGATATACCGGCATGACCCCACGGACCTTTGCCAATGCGACCACACCGTTACAGACGGCTGGTCTCAAGCTGCGAGAAGAAAGCCGATTTGAAGATTAAAGCGGCCTGCGGCTTGACAATCCGGGCGTTGGATCGGATGTTTTTTCGATGCTGAAAATCATGCCGTCCACCCACGATCTCGGCGCTTTCGAGGTCAGACGCACTTTGCCATCAAAGGCGCGAACGATGGTCGGGCCTTTCATCTTCGTCGATCAGTTCGGTCCTGCGCATTTCGATATCGGCGCCGGGATGGATGTCCGCCCGCATCCGCACATCAACCTGGCGACGGTCACGTATCTTTTCGAAGGTGCAATCGACCATCGCGACAGTCTTGGCACTTATGCGACGATCAGGCCCGGCGCGCTCAATCTGATGACGGCGGGCAGGGGGATTGTGCATAGCGAGCGCACGCCGCAGCCTGAACGCGCGAGCGGCTCACCGATTTCGGGGATGCAGACATGGCTTGCGTTGCCCGATGGCAAAGAGGAAATCGACCCGGCATTCGAGCATGTAGCCAAGGAAGATTTGCCGCTGGTCGAATCGGGTGACGTCTCGGCGCGGGTGATTATGGGGTCTATGTGGGGCGTGACAGCGCCGACCACGCAACATTCCGCGACAATTTATGCCGACATATTGATGAATGCAGGCGCAACTATCCCGATTGACGCCGAGGCGGACGAGCGGGCCATATTGGTTGCGCTAGGCAAGGCGAGCCTCGATGGCGAACCGCTCGAGACGCACAGTCTTTACGTGCTGAAACCGGGCCATTCGATGACACTCAAGGCCGAATCCGACTGCCGGGTCATGTTGCTTGGTGGTGAAGCGTTTACAACGCCCCGCCATGTATGGTGGAACTTCGTGTCTTCGTCGCGCGAACGGATCAATCAAGCCAAGACGGATTGGAAGGCAAGGTCGTTCCCGCTTGTGCCCGGTGACAACGAGGAATTCATACCCATTCCGGAGGTGCCGCTCACCAGAAGCGAGTGATTTGCGGATTTTTTACAATCACAATCGATTGCTTTGTGTTTTAAATGAGTTAGCGGACAAAATCAATTCCCGCGAAGCCAAGGTGCAAACATAGATGACCGAACTCTCCCATCGGCGCCTTTCGTTATCGACAGGCATTGAAATGGATGCCTATACGGCAGGCAATCCTGAAAATCCGGCGATTATTTTCTTGCACGGCTTTCCTGAATCGCACCGCACCTGGCGCCACCAGATCGCGCATTTTGCCGACCGATATTTCTGCATCGCGCCAGACCAACGCGGATATCGTGGCACATCGAAACTGCAGGAGGTTGAAGCCTACACGGCGGACAAGCTGACCGCCGATATCTTCGCGCTGGCCGACGCGTTGGGCGTGCAGGAGTTTACGATCGCAGGTCATGACTGGGGTGGCGCGATTGCGTGGGCTGTGGCGTTGGGCGGGCAGTCGGGCGGATTCAACCCTGCTTGGGCAGGCCGCGTGCCGCGCGCGATTATCGCTAACGCGCCGCACCCCTATATTTTCCAGCGGCTATTGATTACCGACATGGAGCAACGTGCCGCCAGCCAGTATATCCGCGCATTTCGTGATCCCGCTAATGACGCGCTTGTCCGCGAACATGGGTTGACCGGTCTGTTGCTCAAAACCATCAAATGGGACAAGCCGAGCGGAATGGAACCCGAGGAACGCGCTGCCTTGCTCAAGGATTGGGAAGACCGCGACGCCTGTTTCGGCATGCTCAACTGGTATCGCGCTTCTGCGCTTTACGTGCCTGCGATGGACGAAGATGCGGAACTGCCGCCCTTTGCCAGCGGCGATTTTCCTAAGCTGAATATTCCGACGCTGGTCGTCTGGGCGATGGATGACCTCGCGCTGCCGTCCAGTAATATTGTTGGTATTGAGGCATTAGTCCCGAATGTGACAGTCGAGCCGGTTTACGATTGCGGCCATTTCGTCATCTGGGAAAAACCCGATGCGGTTAATGCTGCAATGGAGAAATTTTTGTCTTAAGCAGGGCGCATGGCCCGTCCTCATCTGTTCCGCGCCCGCGACCCGCATGACCACAGCCCGGTTACCTATATAGAGCTGTTCTTCGATCTGGTGTTCGTGTTCGCGATCACTCAATTGTCGCACCGGTTGCTCGATCATCTGAACTTTGTCGGTGCGCTAGAAACGCTGGTACTCTTCCTCGCGATTTGGTGGGTGTGGATTTACACGAGCTGGACAACCAACTGGCTCGACCCTGAACGCGGCAATGTGCGGTTGATGCTGATAGCGATGATGACAGGCGGACTGGTGCTGTCGAGTGCCCTTCCGGAAGCGTTCGGCAAAACCGGCCTGATGTTTGCGCTGGCCTATGTGGCCATGCAGCTGTTCCGGACGCTCTACATGGTCTGGGCATCGGCCGGCGTGCATGAGGGACGGCGGCGCAATTTCCTGCGGATCAGTTTCTGGTTCCTGCTGTCGCTGCCTTTGTGGATTGCGGGTGCGTTTGCTGAACCATCTTTGCGTCTGGCTTTGTGGGCGGGGGCGCTTGCCATCGAATATGCAGGTCCGTTCGCTTTCTTCCGTACGCCGGGGTTGGGTGGTTCCACGGCCGACGACTGGGACATTTCAGGCGGGCATATGGCCGAACGATGTGCGCTGTTCATGATCATCGCATTGGGTGAAGCGGTGCTGGTGACCGGCGCAACTTTTGCCAAACTGACGCATGACGCGCCGACATGGACTGCCTTTATCACCAGTTTCGTCGGAAGCGCGACGATGTGGTGGATCTACTTCGATGTCGGCGCAAAGCGGGGTTCGTCGATGATCGCGGCGTCCACCAATGCTGGTTTGGTCGCGCGCAATGCCTATACCTATTTGCACATGCCGATTGTTGCAGGGGTTATTGTGACGGCTGTGGGTGACGAGAAAATGTTGGCGCATCCATTGGGGCATAGCGATACCGCCTTCATCCTTACGGTTATCGGCGGGCCGTTTCTGTTTCTACTCGGCAATCAGGCGTTCAAATGGGCGACAGCCGGTGTTAAATATCCGCCGTTATCGCATCTTATCGGACAGATATTGCTGATCGGGGTCGCGCTTGGAGGTTGGTTCGGCCATTGGCAGCCGTTGACTATCGGCATGGCAACGACGGCAGTGCTTATCTTTACCGCCATTTGGGAATGGTTTTCGCTCAATGGCGGCTATCAGCGTTGGGCTCCATGGATGGGGCCGCTGTTTAGCCGGATACCGCAAAACTAATCCGCCAACCAGTGCACCCAACTACCATGCGCCTGTGCTTCAGCCAGCAGGTGCCATTCATCCGGCCCCGGCCAATATTTAATGCGCAGCTCGTGTTTGAATGTTTCGCGGTTGGTTTCCAGCATCATCCATGCGAGCGGGCGTTCGATGGTTGCTTCGCGGCCCTTCGCTTCGATGGCTTCGGTTATCTGCTCGCGGCGGTGTTCGGGGATATATTGCCAGACAATCGAGTGATTGATAACGCGGACAACGCCTGCATCTTGCGGTGCCGTGAGCCTTTGCGACACCCAATCCCGTGCGTCGGCCTGCACGACATCGGGTCTTTTCTCTGCAGCGAGCGCAATGGCAGCGTCCATGCGTTCCAGTCTTCCCGCGTTTTCCGGCCAGACATAGCTCTTGACGCGTAATGCAGCCTCAAGATCGGACAGGTCAACAGGAGCCTGATCGCATCCGTGAATGCGGACAATCTCAACTTGCGCTTTGGGGGGAGGGCCACCGCGCCATTCGGGCTTGATTTGCATTGGCGAATTCGGTGGGCCTGCGGTTACGCCGTTAAGATCATAATGATAGCGCTCCATCATTGTGTTGATGCCAGCGCTGGCCCCGAGTTCGTTGAGCTCGAAATGCGGTCCGACTTTGTCCGAAAGCCATAGCAATCCCGCCATGAAGCTGGCCGAACGCCCCGCTTCGTTGGTTTGTGGCGGGCCGTCGAGCCAGGGTAGCAGCCGTATATCGTGATCGGCGGTGACGGCGGCCACGATGGCATCGATCTCGGACTGATCGGTGACTTCGCTGCGATACACCGGGACCAGCCGGTCATCGTCGCCAGTTAGCAAGAGATGGTGAAACCCGCCCGCAAGCCGCAAGGGCATTGCATCTTCAAGCGGTAAACCCGGCCAATTGGCGATGCGCTGACCGCACAAAGTGTCGCCTTGCATCAGCGCAAGTTGCGCTTCGATTATGCGCGCGGTGACTGGCGCGTCGTTTCTGCGGCAATGTTCCGCCTGAAACTTGATGCCCAATGCAACGCGGCCGTCTTCCATCACGCCTTGTCCGAATTCGTCTGCCATATTGCCCTTTCCATGCGCGGCCCCTAAAGCGCGGCCATTGTGACGACACCAATCATCTTTGCAATCCCCAAGGGACGGATACTGGACGAGGCTCTGCCGCTGATGCAGCTTGCGGGTATCGAGCCTGAAGCCGCGTTCTTTGACGAGAACAGCCGGGCGTTGCTGTTTGCAACCAACAATCCGCAAATGAGCATTATCCGGGTGCGTGCGTTCGATGTAGCGACCTTCGTCGCGCATGGCGCAGCGCAGATCGGTATCGTCGGGTCCGATGTGATCGACGAGTTTGATTATTCCGAATTATATGCGCCGGTAGATCTTGGCATCGGACGTTGCCGGATATCGGTAGCGATGCCTGCGGGGGCAGAGGATAATGCCAATGGCGGGCACATCCGCGTCGCCACCAAATACCCCACGACCACGAGCCGTTATTACCAGAATAAGGGTATACAGGCCGAATGCGTGAAGCTGAATGGTGCGATGGAGTTGGCGCCTTCGCTGGGGCTAGCCGGACGGATTGTCGATCTGGTGTCGTCAGGCAAGACATTGGCCGAAAACGGCTTGGTTGAGACCGATATCATTTCGCAAGTCTCAGCGCGGTTGATCGTCAACCGTGCAGCATACAAGATGATGAGTGGAACGATTCCAGCATTGGTCGAACGCTTCCGCGAGCTTGCAAAGTGAAGCGGCTCGATGCCTCTACCAGCGGTTTTGCCGAAGCCTTCGATACGCTAGTCAATGACCGGCGCGAAACCGATGCCGATGTGTCGAGCGTTGTCGCGCAAACTCTCCGTTCGGTGCGCGACCGGGGCGATGTGACGCTGGTTGAAATGACGCAGCGGTTCGATGGCTTTGACCTGAACAGCGCAGGCTGGCAGATCGACGCGGCGCAATGCAAGGCGGCATATGGCGGCCTCGCACCCGATTTGCGCGATGCGCTGAAGCTGGCGGCGACCCGGATTAAGGCATATCACGAGGCGCAGCTGCCCAAGGACCGCGACTATCGCGACAAGCAAGGCGTTCGCCTCGGCGCGCGTTGGTCTGCGGTCGATGCGGCGGGCGTCTATGTGCCCGGCGGACGTGCGGCCTATCCGTCATCGGTTTTAATGAACGCCATTCCTGCCAAGGTTGCCGGTGTCGAACGGCTCGTAATGGTCACGCCAACGCCCGGTGGCGAGGTCAACCAGACGGTAATGGCCGCAGCGCACCTCGCAGGAGTCGATGAAATCTGGCGTGTCGGCGGCGCGCAGGCGATTGCGGCTTTGGCTTATGGCACCGACCGCATTCAGCCTGTCGATGTCATCACCGGTCCGGGTAATGCATGGGTGGCCGAAGCCAAACGCCAGCTTTATGGCGTGGTTGGTATCGACATGGTGGCTGGGCCGTCCGAAATAATTGTGGTTGCTGACGCCAAGAACAAACCTGAATGGATTGCCGCCGACCTGCTTAGTCAGGCCGAGCATGATCCGACGAGCCAGTCGATCCTGTTCACCGATAATGTCGCATTTGCGGACAAGGTTGCAGCGGCAGTTGAAAAGCAGCTTGGGCAACTGGCAACGGGTGTTGTCGCGGGAACGAGCTGGGCTGATAATGGCGCGATTGTGGTGGTCGATACGCTCGAAAACGCGATGCCGCTGGTCAACCGCTTGGCGGGTGAGCATGTCGAACTCGCGGTGGATGAAGACCGCGCCGAAGCCTTGTTTGGCATGATCCGCCACGCAGGTTCGGTGTTTCTGGGCCGGATGACCCCAGAAGCCATCGGCGATTATATCGCTGGTCCAAATCACGTATTGCCAACGGGTCGCCGCGCGCGCTTTGCGTCGGGCCTGTCGGTGCTCGATTTCATGAAACGCACCAGCTTCATTGCGTTAGATAAGGAATCGATCAAGGCCATTGGTCCGGCAGCGGCCACGCTTGCCGATGCCGAAGGTTTGCCAGCGCACGCGCTGAGCGTAAGGAAAAGATTATGAGCAAGACTTCCAAAGCCCGGTCTGCAGCGCGGCTGGCTGCTGTGCAGGCGCTGTACCAGATGGATATGGAAGAAATTGGCCTCGCGCGGTTGCTCGGGCAATTTCATGAGCATCGGCTGGGCAAGGATATCGAAGACGCACAATTAATCGACGCTGATGTCGATTTTTTCGATGACGTTGTGGTCGGAACCGATGGTCGCCGCGCCGACATTGACGAGCTCATCGAAGCCAATCTGGGCGAGCAGTGGAAAATCGGTCGGATCGACAAAACGATGCTGCAAATCCTGCGCGCTGGGACCTACGAAATTATCGCGCGGCCCGATGTGCCAACGGGAACGATAATCAACGAGTATATGGATGTTGCGCACGCGTTTTTCGATGCCAAGGATGCGAAGTTTGTCAACGGGTTGCTGGACTCTGTGGCAAAGGCAAAACGAAGCTGACATCAGAATCCACCTTCATCGCCCTGATGCGCGCGATGGCGACCGATCCGTCCGCGCGGGGGTTGTTGGACGACACAGCGGTTATCGAATTCGGCAATGAAGCCCTCATATTAACGCACGACATGATGGCCGAGGGCGTGCATTGGCACTCCAACGCCGACCCTGCAGATGTCGCGTGGAAGCTGGTTGCTTCGAACCTGTCCGATTTGGCAGCAAAA
>JANLSY010000049.1:0-4375 GCA_031362665.1 Sphingomonadales bacterium | reverse complement strand
AAAATTTTCGGCAAGATCGTTCGTCCGCTGCTGCAGCTGAATTCGCTGGCAAGTTCGCGCTCGAACGTCGCGCATCATTACGATGTCTCCAATGATTTCTACCGCCTGTGGCTGGATGAGGACATGCAATATAGCTGTGCTTACTGGACCGAAGCTGACGATACGCTTGACCGTGCGCAACTGACGAAAAAGGCGCATATCGCCGCGAAACTGGCGCTCCAGCCCGGACAGAAAGTGCTCGACATCGGCTGCGGCTGGGGCGGGATGGCGTTGTATCTGAATAAGGTCGCGGGCGTCGAGGTGCTGGGCATTACGCTCAGCGAGGAGCAGCTGAAACTGGCGCGCGAACGGGCCGAAGCTGCGGGCGTTTCGGACACGGTGAAGTTCGAACTGCTCGACTATCGAATACTGGCGCTAAGGGCACCGGGGACTTTCGACCGCATCGTTTCGGTCGGCATGTTCGAACATGTCGGCGTGCCCCAATTCGACACCTTTTTTCGCGCGTGCGCCAATCTACTCAAAGATGACGGCGTCATGCTGCTGCATACCATCGGGAGACTGGGCAAACCCGGAGCGACCGATGCTTTCACCCGCAAATATATCTTCCCCGGTGGATACATCCCGGCGCTGTCTGAAACCTTGGCCGCTAGCGAAAAGGTCAAGCTGATCCACAGCGATATCGAAAATCTACGACTGCATTATGCACTGACCTTACGCGAATGGTACACCCGCGTCCGGGCAAATCGCGAAAATATTGTCGCCCAATATGGCGATCGTTTCTACCGTATGTGGATTTTTTACCTCGCAGGGGCGACCGCCGCATTCGAATCTGGCGGCATGTGCAATTACCAGATCCAATATGTTCGCAACCGCCGGATCCTGCCCATTACGCGGGACTATATTGCCGATGCAGAGCGTGAACTGACGGCGCGCTAAACGAAAATCGCGACCGACTGCATACCGGTCAGCATCGGCTCGCCGTCGCTGTTCCACGCCGTCATATATTGGCTGCTGGCGCCATTGCCGGCATGGTGGGTTTCGCTTTCCAGATACCACCAGCCATCTTTGGTCGCGGGCGCATCGGTCAGCATATTGACCTGCCAGTTCATCGAGCTGACCATCCCCTTTTCGGTCATCAGGCCCATTGCCGACGGGGGAAGCGCATCGCCGATGCAGAGCAGCTCTGCGATATGGTCCAGCCCCTCATGCTCGGTAAAGCGATGCCAGCTGGCAAGACGGTTGGTTGCCAATCCCAACTCGAGCCTTTTGTCCGGATATTGCATATGCCCAGTGAAAAATTCGGGCGGGCCGCTGCGTGCGTTTTCAGATGTCGGGATCGCGGGGAACGCAGGGCGCTCCAAACCTTCATAATCGAGATGGCTGTGCCGGCGGTTCATAAAGATAAACGTGCACGAAAGCCCGACGCCGTCCGCGCCGCTGATTTCCGATTTAACAAATGCCGCGTTTTTGCCGCGCCGAAGCACCTTCGCGGTAACCTCGACATCGCCTGCCAGCGGCCCTACAAATGCGATCTGCGCCGATTGCAGCGGCGGCAAGTCCGCGTCAGAGAGCCGTGCCGCCTGATAAGCGAGGACCGAGCTTAGTCCGCCATAGCTTGTCCGGCCCTGGTGCCAGCTTGGCGGAATGGAAATGTGGTGGCTGTTGGTGCCCGGCTGGAGCTGTGCAAGTATCGACGCAAGGTTCATGACAATCGCTTAGCCGCCCTTAAACGACGTCGCAACCCGGGCAAAATGATGCTTGCGCAATATGATGCAGCATGATGAACAGATATGTCATTAAGGGAGACCAAAGATCTACGAGTGGGTCGATAAATTGCTGCAAGATGGCGGTGGGTTCGCCGTGGATACTATTTCCGCGAACCTGCTTGTGCGGCTTCTGCGTGGCGCGGTTGCGCTTGGCGGCAATCAGCGTGCAATTATTTCGGCGCTGGGGGTCGAAGACGCATCGTTGCGCAATCCGATGAACCGCCTTTCGTCGCAACTGGCGCAGCGCTTCCTGTTGACGCTGGAGCAGCATTTCGGCGACCCTTCGGTGTTGCTGCGTGTCGGCGAAAAGGCAGATATGCAGAACTTCTCGGACCTTGGCTACGCGACCCGGCTGGAGGCCAATCTTGCATCGGTTATCGAGGCAAATATCAGTATCCAGACCGTGCGGCAGACGATGTTCCACACAACGCTCGACCTGACAGCAAAGCCGCCGTGCCTGGTTTGGAACTGCCACCCAGACTTCGTCACGGCTTACGCACCCTTTATCGAACTGTCGGTTGCAACTTATGCCCGGCTGTCGCGCCAGATACTGGCAGAACAGGCCTTGTTGCGGTCGGTAGATTTCCGACATCAGCCACGCTTTGCCATCGAAAAATATGAAGCCGCTTTCGGCTGTCCGGTGCGGTTTTCGATGCCCGAAACCCGGATGGAGATTGCCGCGCGTCAGCTTTTCCGACCGTCGCCACACGCCAACCCGAATGTGCTCGAAGCGGCATCGGCGCGCTATCGCGAACCGGCGGAATGGATGGCCGGGGGCAAGGCTCATCTAGCCAACAGTTATTTCTATCTGTCAAACGCCGTCGATAAATCGCCGCCTACGCTCGACCGGATGGCAGCTTCTTTTGGCATGACAGAGCGCACCTTACGTCGAAAATTGCTCGAAGAGGGCGTGCCTTTCCGCGACCTGTTGGACCGGGTAAGACAGGATCTGTGCAGGCTTTATTTTCTGGAGGATCGACGCTCCTTAAGCGAAATCGCATTCCTGCTTGGGTATAGCGACCTCAGCGCATTTACCCGCGCTTACAAAAGATGGCACGGCAGACCACCGAGTAAAGGCTGACATATTGGGGCTTGGAGAAAATGGTGGTGAGAGCGGTCATCCGGGAACGGCTCTCGTTTGCAAATTTCCCGGTTTTGCGGGAAAATACCGGGAATTTTTGGCATTTTCGAGTACTTCATCTACAAGCCAGATTACATACTCAACGGTAGACTGCGGGTCTCTTGTCATAATTCCCTTGGCAAGGAACCGGGAATTATTACCTTGATTTGGGTCAATATTCGTTCGTTAAACGCGTTTGGCGGGAATTTTACGCGATACAGAAATCTGCGCTGACGGCCGCATATTAAGTCTTCAAACCGAGCCGGTTCTAGCGCCTGGCAAAAAAGAGATAGTGATTTGGACTTGTAACGGTTTGGTTCCGGTCACTTGTCTTTCATTATGCCACCTTAGCTTCGAAAGCCAAGGGGCTTATGCCGAAGATTTGGCGATATAATCGAACGTCCGCAATGTTGTCGTTAGCGGAACGGCAGCTTAACTAAATTTTTCGCTAAAACCGGACAGTCCGCTCCCGGCCCATTTTCAGCCATGCGGTTTGCTTGGCGGAGGTGGCCCCTCGAAGTGCACGAGGGGCCAGCCATTCATATTTCCGTGCCTTCAGCCAGGGTGAAAGCATCGTCGATGTCTACTCCAAGGTAGCGTATCGTGTTTTCTATTTTGCTGTGCCCCAGTAATATTTGCACAGCACGCAGATTGCCGGTCGATTTGTAGATTAGCGAAGCCTTCGTTCGACGTAAAGAATGCGTACCGAACTCTCTTGCGTTCAGTCCAATTGCTGACACCCATTCGTCAACAAGCCTTGCGTATTGCCGGGTGCTCAGGTGCTGGAGGCAGTTAATGCGGCTCGGAAAAACAAAATCGTCTATCGATCCCCCGCGCCTCTCAAGCCATGCAAGCAGGCTCTTGCGGCAATCTGTCATCAATTCAAATTGGACAGGGCGACCGGTCTTTTGTTGAACGACAGTGGCGCGGTTTCGGATACTGCCACCGCTCACGACATCGCCAATCTTTAATTTGATGACGTCGCATCCTCGCAACTTGCTGTCGATCGCTAGATCAAACAGCGCTCGGTCGCGCATGCGTCTGTGCTCATCGAGAAAGAAACGAATTGCCCAGACATCGCGGGGCTTGAGTGGACGCTTTGCACCTACCAGGCTTCCAACATTCCATGGTCTACGCTCATGCGCACCAGGATCGAGAGTAGAAATACCCATAACACTTCTCCTTGGGCCGGAATGGCCGGGAGAAGGGTACACCTGTTACTCGACGGCAGTTTTTGGGCCGGGAGCAGACTGTCTGCTTTGTGAGTCTAAACGGGGCAATACAGGCTTTCGGCCGGAGAAACTTGAAGGCAGTTATCGCTAACACTTCAGACGTTCCTAAGGATAAACTTGTCCGTCGAAAGCTTTCCTACATTCATGACCCACGATAGACGATAAATGGCCGTGCACGGAATAGCGGGATTTAGGAAACGGGCTGAGGATAAGGGATATTCAACGCTTTGGTTTGTAGATCGGATGAAAACAAAATC
>JANLSY010000010.1:0-28087 GCA_031362665.1 Sphingomonadales bacterium | reverse complement strand
CGCCGTTTCCGATCGCGATTTCGCGATCGAATTCCTGACTTGCGCGACCCAGACGGCGCTGCACCTGTCGCGGCTGGCCGAGGAAATGATCCTTTGGGCATCGCAACCTTTCGGTTTCATCACCCTCCCCGATGCCTGGTCCACCGGTAGCTCGATCATGCCGCAAAAGCGCAATCCCGATGCCGCCGAACTTGTGCGCGGACATGCCGGGCGGATCATGGGTTGCATGACCAGTCTGATGGTTACGATGAAGGGCCTGCCGCTCGCCTATTCCAAGGATATGCAAGACGACAAACCGCCGGTCTTCGAGGCCTATGATCTGCTCGCATTATCGGTTGCCGCGATGACTGGCATGGTTGCCAATGTGACTTTCAATACCGTCCACATGCGCGAAGTCGCCGCATCGGGTTTCTCGACCGCGACCGACCTTGCCGACTGGTTGGTGCGTGAGCACGGCCTGCCGTTTCGCGAAGCGCATCACGTGACGGGCAGCGTGGTCAAAGCCTGCGAAGCGCGCGGTATCGGTCTTGATGCAATCACCGTTGCTGATCTATCGGTGATAAATCCGGCGCTTGGACGAAGCGTATTGCCCGACCTTTCGGTTGACGGTTCGGTGGCGAGCCGCACCAGTGCTGGCGGCACAGCCCCTGTTCGCGTAAAAGAGGCAATTGCTGCCGCCAAAAAGGAACTCGAAGCATGACTGTCAAAAAGCCGTTGCTGATCGCCTTGGCCATTTGCGTGGCGGGTTGCGGAAAGGTCGGCGACCTCGAACCGCGCTCCGGCAACAGCCTGCCGCCCAAAGCCTACGGCCAGATCGAAGAGCAATCCGCTGCTGCGTTGACCCGTCCTTCGGTCCAAGCACGTCCCGGTCGCACCGACGAGTTGCTCAAACGTTCGGAACGACGTGAGGATGACCAGTTCGACCTGCCGCCCGGCAAACAAGCCAAACCTTTCGACCCCGAAGAAGCGGTCGCGGACGAATTAGCTGAAAAGCCAAGCTGAGTTTTATTTCCTATGAATCATTTCGAAAATATCGATGGCGTCTTGCATGCCGAACAGGTGCCGTTGCCCGATATCGCCAAGGCAGTTGGCACGCCGGTCTATGTCTATTCGCGTGCAACGCTGGAGCGGCATGCCCGCGTATTTCGTGAAGCGCTTTCGGGTCTGGATAATCCGCACATTGCGTTTGCGGTAAAGGCCAATCCGAACCTTGCGGTGCTAAAAGTTTTGGCAAAGCAGGGCTATGGTGCCGATGTCGTTTCGGGGGGCGAGATGGATCGTGCTCTGGCGGCCGGGATAAAAGCAGAAGATATCGTCTTTTCAGGAGTCGGCAAAACCACCGAGGAAATCGTGCGCGCCTTGAAAGCTGGCATCGGCCAGTTTAACATCGAATCGGAAGAGGAAGGCCGCGAGCTGGCGATCCTCGCAGATGCGCTTGGTTACCGAGCCGAAGCTGTGCTGCGCATCAATCCCGACGTCGATGCGGGAACGCATGGCAAGATTTCCACCGGCAAGGCCGACAATAAGTTCGGTGTTGGTATACATCGCGCGCGAGAAATCTACGCGCGCTTGGACGCGCTCCCCGGCATCAATATGCGCGGGGTTGCGCTGCATATCGGTAGCCAGCTGACCAGTCTCGATCCACTCGAAACGGCATTTGGCAAAATCGGCGCGCTGGTGAACGCATTGCGCGAGGCAGGCCATGTCATCACCCACGTCGATCTCGGTGGTGGGCTTGGTGTACGCTACAAGGATGGCGACAAACCGCCAGAGCCTGCCGATTATGGTGCAATGGTCGCGCGCGTGACCAAAGACTGGAACGTGCAGCTGATGTTCGAACCAGGCCGGGTGATTGCCGGTAATGCGGGCGTCCTCCTCACCCGCGTAATTCGGGTCAAACCGGGCTCGGGGAATTTGCCGTTCGCTATCGTCGATGCCGCCATGAACGATCTTGCCCGTCCCGCGCTCTATGACGCCTGGCATGATTTCGAGGCGGTCATTCCCAATGGCCGCAAAATTACTGCCAATATCGTCGGCCCCGTGTGCGAAACCGGAGACACCTTTGCGATGGCGCGCGAAATCGATGAAGTTGCTGCGAATGATCTTGCCATTTTCCGCACCGCCGGAGCCTATGGTGCGACAATGGCGAGCACGTATAACAGCCGCGGCTTGGTGCCCGAAGTGCTGGTTGATGGCGACAAATTTGCGATTGTGGCCGAACGCATTGCCCCGGCAACTATCCTGGCTGCCGAGCATGTGCCCGACTGGCTTGAATAATGGACCAATTGCCGATCTTCGTGAACCTGAAAGGCCACAAGGTCATATTGGTCGGCGAGGGCGAAGCGGCAGACGCCAAACGCCGCTTGATCGAACGCGCTGGCGGCGAATGCGTCGATGCCAGAAACCGCGAAGCCCGCATCGCCTTTGTTGCCATTGACGACGAAGCGCGAGCCCTTTTCGCTGCCGATGATTTGAAAGCCCGCGGTCTGCTGGTCAATGTTGTCGACCGACCCGAACATTGCGATTTCACCACCCCAGCCGTTATTGACCGCGCTCCCGTTTTGATTGCGGTGGGTACGGGCGGGGCATCGGCCGGCATGGCGAAGGCTATTCGCCAGCGGATGGAAACGATACTGCCGGAAAAACTCGGTGCGCTGGCGCAAGCGGTGGCAGCCGCGCGCGTCTCGATCCGGCGACGCTGGCCCGAACCCACCGACCGCAGACGGGCTCTGGATGCCGCTTTCACCAGCGGCGGTGCGCTGGACCCCTTTGAAAGCCACACATCAACAGCCGTCGAGAAGTGGTTAAACGACGCGCCCGAACCCAGCGGCTCCCGGCTGATTGAAATCCCGTTGCTGTCCGATAGCCCCGATGACCTTACATTACTGACAGCGCGTCTTTTGGGCGAAGCCGACCATATTTTCCACGATCCGGCTATTCCGGCTTCCATCCTGAACCGCGCACGAGCAGACGCCGTGCGGAAAGAAGGTCCCCCACCCACGGCGAGTCCTGAAGGCCTCACCCTCTACCTGCGGTTGCCGTCCGCGTAAGGATAGGGCATGACAAGGGCGTAACCCGTCACAGGATGATGTCTTTGCCCGATTTTCCTTCCGAAATGCTGATCTATGGCTGCGGCAATATGGGCGGTGCGATGTTGCGCGGTTGGTTGGCGGCGGGTGTTGCAGCCAGCCGTTTTACCGTTGTCGATCCGGTCGCAGATGGCTTACCCCAAGGCGTATCCGTGCATCGCACGGCTACGGAGCTGGACCGGAAATTCGATGCTGTTCTGCTTGGTATCAAACCGCAGATGCTTGGTTCCCTAGCGCCTGAAATAGCAAGATTGCTCGCCCCAGATGCGTTTGTGATTTCGATATTGGCAGGGCCTCAAACTGCGACTTTGTCCACGCATTTTCCCGACGCAAAGATTGTCCGGCTGATGCCCAACCTTGCCGCCGCCATCGGCAAATCGCCGCTTGGGCTGTTTTCAAAAACACTGGATGAGGACGGCAAAGTCCAACTGGAATTGACGCTTGCCCCATTAGGCACGGCAATCTGGCTGAACGAGGAAAGTCAGATGGATGCAGTAACCGCACTTGCCGGTTCTGGCCCGGCATTCGTTTATCGTTTTATTGATGCATTGGCCAAAGGCGGCGTTGCAACCGGGCTGCCCCAGAATGTCGCTGCAACGCTGGCGATGGCAATGGTCGAAGGGGCGGCGGCGCTGGCAGCCACGTCGGACGAAAGCCCGGCTGAGCTTGCTGCGCGCGTAACCAGCCCCGGCGGAACAACCGCTGCGGGGCTCGCCATATTAGACAATAATGATGCGCTCGAAAAATTGGTGACGGCAACCTTGCAGGCGGCACGCGACCGTGGCGCCGAACTGGCAAAAGGGGAATAGAATGAAGATCAAAACTGCGTTGATGTTGACTGGCATCCTGTTTGCCGCACCCGTTGCTGCGTCTGTGGCCAAACCGCCAACGACTGAACAGGCCAAAGCCAACCTAGCTAAGGCAGGACCGATAGAGAGTTTCGACCTGTTCCAGCTGGCCGACGGCATCGACGATGGTGCGCTCAACAGCGAGGCAATTACCGCGGCGTATCTGGAGCGCATCGCGGCAATTGACGACAGTGGGCCTATGCTCAATGCCGTGATTGCAACGTTCCCCGATGCGCTCGAACAAGCGCGCTTGATGGATGTCGAACTGAAGGCAGGCAAATATCGCGGGCCGATGCACGGCATGCCGGTGCTGGTGAAGGATAATATCGAAGTGGCGGGCCCGATTCCCACAACGGCTGGTTCATTTGCGTTGGCAGGTAACGTTACCAATCGTGATGCACCCCTGATTACGCGGTTGCGCGCAGCAGGCGCGGTCATTCTTGGCAAAACCAACCTGTCTGAATGGGCAAATATCCGCTCAGACAATTCGACCAGCGGGTGGAGCGCGGTGGGTGGCCTGACCAAAAACCCGCACGCCCTCGATCGCAATACGTGCGGCTCCTCAAGCGGAAGTGGCGCTGCCATGGCGGCTGGTTTGGCCGCGGCAACTATCGGCACCGAAACCGACGGATCCATCACCTGTCCCGCAGGTGTAAACGGCGTGGTAGGTTTCAAACCGACTGTAGGCCTTGTGTCGCGCCGCTTTGTAGTGCCAATCAGCCATAGTCAGGACACGGCCGGTCCGATGACACGCACGGTCCGCGACGCGGCGATCATGCTCACAGCTATAGCAGGTTCCGACCCCGAAGACGTTGCCACCGCCGATGCCGATACATATCGCGGAAATTATGCGGCCGACTTGTCAGTCGATGCGCTGAAAGGCATGCGTGTCGGCGTCGTTCGAGCGCCGAATGTCGATGCTGCACTGTTCGACGCCGCTATTGCCAAACTGCAAGAGGGCGGCGCAGAAATTGTCGTTCTGGATGCGAGCAAGATCGACAGGGGGAAAATCGGTCAGGCGGAATTCAAGGTACTGCTCGCCGAGCTAAAGGCGGACCTTGGCAGCTATCTGCAAAATTTGCCCGAAGGGTTGGTAACGCACAAAACGCTCGCGGATATCATTGCCTTTAACAAGGCCAATGCCGACAAGGAGTTACAGCACTTCGGGCAGGATACGTTTGAGCTTGCCGAGAAGGAAGCAGGCCTAGAAAGTGCAGTTTATAAAGAGGCCTTGGCCACCTCGCGCGGGCTGGCATCGGAAGCACTCGACCGACTATTCACTATCAATAAAGTCGATGTGATTATCGCGCAAACCAACGGCCCGGCGTGGTTGACGACACTCGGCAAAGGCGACGCGTTTTCAGGACCAAGCGCCAGTCAATTGCCAGCCGTGGCAGGCTATCCACATTTGACTGTGCCGATGGGTTTGTCAGCAGGCCTTCCCGTGGGACTAAGTTTTATTGGGGCAAAATGGCACGACCACGCCGTGCTGAAGGCCGGTTACGCCTATGAGCAATTGTCCAAGGCGCGGGTAACCCCGCAGTTTCGGGTAAGTTTGGACAGCAAATAATGGCATTTGAAAAACCTGATTTAGGCAGCGTTATTCCGAAAGGCGCTTCTTTTGACCCAGCACTCGTCAACAGGCTGATGGGCAAATTTGGCCATGGCGGCTTTCTCGATATGGAATATGTCGGGCATGGCGATGACTGGGTCGAGCTTGCCATCGACTGGCGTGAGGATTTGGTTGCTGATCCTGACACGGGCATACTTGCCTCGGCAGTCATCATCAGCCTGATGGATAACGCGACAAGCATGTCGATCTGGACCAAGCTTGGCGAATTCCGGCCGCAGGTGACGATGGACTTGCGCATCGATTATCTGCGTCCCTCGCCTTCCGGCGAGCGCGTTTATGGACGAGGTATCTGCTACCATCTTTCGCACAGCATCGGCTTTGTCCGTGGCTTTGCGCACAACGGCAATCCCGACGACCCGCTTGCCCACGCAAGTGGAACCTTCATTCGTGTCGGGGACCGCGTCGGATGAGTGGCCAGCAACCCAGCCTGCCGCCCTATGCGCTCGCGCTCGACATGGCAGTGGTCGATCAACGCGATGGCGTTCCGGTTATCGGCATGCCTTTTGCCGACAAAGTACAAGGCCGGCCGGGTTTCCTGCACGGCGGTGCTATTTCGGGCCTGCTAGAAATGGCGGCGGTCGCAGCCATTCACCGCGCTTTGCAAGCGAACGGCAGCGATAGCGCTATCAAGCAGGTCAACGTCACCATCGATTTCATGCGCGGCGGTCTAGGGCAGATGACCTACGCCGTCGGTGAGGTCACACGGCTAGGCCGGACTATGGCCAATGTCGAGGCGCGTGCCTGGCAGGAAGACCGCAATAAACCCATCGCGATGGGCTATATGCATTATCTGATTAAGGCGAAGCGCGAAGCTTAAGCCTCGCCGTGGGTTTCGATAAGCGCGCTGGCGATTGCCTCTTCGGGCGTCTTGTCACCCCAGATGATGAACTGGAAAACAGGGTAAAAACGCTCGCATTCGTCAATGGCTACGTCAATGATGGTCTGCGCATGATCGACCCCAAGCAGGCCGTTGGACGGCATCAGGCTGCCGTGGCGGAACAGCAATATGCCGTTCGCCGACCACATGTCGAAATGCCCGAGCCATAGTTGCTCGTTAATCAGGCCAAGTGCGATGTAGACGCTCTCGCGTTTATCGTTAGGTACCGTGACGTCAGGCAAAACGATTAGTTGCAGCGCGTTATCCTCTTCGCGCCAGATCGCGCGGATCTGGTAGCTGGTCCAGCTGCCTTTATATTCAGCGGTAATCTCGTCTTCGCCGTCAAGTTCGAACGACCATCCGCGCGCTTCGAACAGCGCCGCGAGCATGTCTACGGGCGCGGATTCATCGCGTTCGAAATGTTCATATTGCTCGTCTGCGTCGTGCATGATTTGGTGCGCCCGTGATTATTTGGCGATTCTGCCTTGCTGGTGACTCACACGCAAGGGGCATGCGCCGCTCGGCAGCACAAGTCTGTGGGCGGGTTGTGGAAAAGTTTTACTTCTTGGGCGCGGGCTTCTTTGGCGCGGGCTTTGCTTTGGGTACTGATTTGGCGGCTGGTGCGGCTTTCAGTCCAGCCGCAGCTTCAAGTGCAGCAACCCGTTTGCCCAATGCATCTGCCTCCGCACGAGCATTGGCTGCGAGACTTTTCACCGCGTCGAACTCCTCGCGGGTAACGAGGTCAAGGCCACCAGCCCATTCGCGCGCACGTTCGCGCATGCTCGCTTCGGCCTCGCGGCCCATACCGGCCACGGTTCCGGCAACGCCATTCAAAACCTTGGCCAAATCGTCAAAAATCCGCTTTTCGCTTTGCATGTTATTCACTCCATTGCGGTCAGGGGGTTAACCGCCCTTCCCTATTTGGGAAGTCGCAGCCGGAACGTAAAGGCTTTCTGCGTCGGGATTGAGACGATCGATCTGGAAATTCAGTATCGACGCAAAGCTAATCCAAACCAGATAAGGCACCATCAGCCAGGCTGCGGCCTTGCGAACCTGCGCAAAAACAACCGTTGTTGCAATGCCCAGAACGATCATCACGAGGATGATGTAAAAGGCAGTCGTCACCTTATGCTGGCCGAAAAAAACTGGTGACCAGCTGAGATTAACCAAAAACTGGGTGACGAACAGGCCGATGGCAAGACCACGGCTGCGCGCACCTCTGGCATGCAATACCATTGCGAAAGCTAGACCCATCAAAAAGTAAAGTGTCGGCCAAACGACACCGAACGCCCAGCCCGGCGGCTGTGCATCTGGCTTGATTAGCGTCTGATACCAGCCATTTTCCTCAGCGGATCCGGAAATTGTACCCGACAGGAACCCCAGAAACATCACTACCGGGACTACGAACAGCGTCCAACGCAATAGCGACATGCGAAGCTGCGATGCGGATGCAAGCTGGTTCATGGGAGTTCTCCGAGCTTCGGAGGCGATTCGATGGAAACGCCGTTCGTTCAATTCCTTAGCATTGCCCGCAAATAGAACAAGGCCGCCCGCCCTTTCGGGCAGACGGTCTGATGTTTCGTTTTGGAGCGCGGCTTAAAATGCCGCGCCAAATTTACTTGCGTGTGCCCGAAAGCCCCATCGAACCGAAGGCGCCAGCCTTAACTTCGCCGGCCATCGCGTCGCCATCGACGGTTGCGGTCGCATCAAGGTGCATCGGCATCGGCACGGTGATGTCCATGCCCCAGCTCAGCGTATCGCCGTCGACTGTGCCGGAAGCGATATCCATCGTGCCGAGCCCGCCGGACATCTTGCCCGAAAAGCTGCCGCCGTCGCTGTTGACGGTCAAAACTGCCTTCTGGTCACCCATCGGGCTTTTGATTGTTACGTCCCAATCACCATCAACTGCTGCCATATTCCTGCTCCTTATTTAGCGGTGTTGTTTGCGCTGGTGTTAGCAGCTTCGCCGACCATTTCAATTGGCAATCCAAGCGCTTCCAGCTGTGGTTTGACCTTAACAGCGTCGCCAACTACGACCCATGTGAAGCGATCCGGATTGACCAAAGCACGGATCGAGGTGTCGAGCTTTTCCTGAGTCATGCCGCGATACTCGCTTGCGACCGTAGCGTAAAAATCGTCTGGCCGCTTGTAGAGCACATTACGCTGCATCGCACCGAGCACGTCGCCCGACGTTTCAAAACTGCCAGGCAGTTCACGAATATTACCACCGATAATGCGTTCGCGTTCTTCGGTGGTGATGCCCTTGTCGCTCAAAAACGCCTTGTAGTTGGACATCAACGCAGCAATCGATTCGCCAGTCTTGTCGGCCTGCACCGGAGCGGAAATAAGGTAAGGTACATCGCCCTCGACGCGGTTGATGCTGCCGCGCACGCCGTACGACCAGCCCTTGGTTTCGCGCAGATCCATGTTGATTCGTGACAGGAAGCCAGCACCCAATGCCTCGTTGGCGGTGATAGCGGTTTCGAGATCGGCCGTGCCTTTGGTCGCCAGAACCTGACCACCCAAAATCAGCGACTGGGGCGCACCAGGGCGGTTGATCAAGACGATGCGCGGATTGGCGGCGGCAGGAGCCGCCGACATATCCTTGACGCCAGCAGGTCCGGTTGCCTTCCAGCCGCCAAAGCTACCCTCAAGCGCGCCCTTTATCTCTGCCAACGGCTTGTCGCTGACGACGAAGAAAGTCGCTTTTTCAGGACGGAACCATTTGTGGTGGAAATCGAGGATTTCGTCACGCGACACTTTGCTGACGGTCGCAACATCGCCGGTGCCGGTGAAGGAAATGCCGTAAGGATGGTCCTTGCCGAACAGGATTGGCGGCAAGGTGCGGAAGGCGATGCCTTGCGGGCTGGTCAGCTCGGACTGGATACGCGCCAGTTGCTGCCCGCGCAGCCGCTCCACCTCGCCCGGGACAAAATCGGGTTTCAGGATAATGTCTGAAAACAACTTCAACGAAGGCGCGAGATTGGCGGACAGCGAAGTCACATTGACATTGGTGCGATCCATACTGGCGTTGGTGCTGATGTTCGCCCCTAGCCGTTCCTGCGCTTCGGCGATTTGCGTCGAGTTCATGCCAGCCGCGCCCTCGTCGAGCAACGCCAGCATGAGCGATTGCGTGCCCGAGCGATCGCGCGGATCGGCGGTATTGCCTGCATCGAAGCTCAACGACACCTGAGTCATCGGCACGGCGTTGCGCTGCGCGTAAACAATCTCGATTCCGTTCGACAGCTTGGTACGCTCGACCTTAGGGAATGCGAGGTCGGAAATGACCCCGAGTGCTGGCGCAGTTTCGCGCTTCACCGGCGTAATCGCAGTTGCCGTCTTGGGAACCGACGCACCTTTTGCCTCTTCATAAGGCGCACGCTCGCCCGGTTCGACCGTCAGCGCATAGACCGGACGCGTGAGCCAGCGGCCCATCGCCGCGGTCACTTGTGTAGGCGTTACCTTGGCAAGTTCAGCCAGCTGCTTTTTATAAAAATCGCTGTCGTTGCGATACAAAGCACCTTCGGCCAGCGCGACCGCCTTGCCACCGAAACCTCCTACTTGCTCAAGCCCGGCCAGTCGGCTGGACACGGTACGCATCTGCACACGCTGCACCTCATCGGCGGTAGGTCCGGTTTTGACAAAGTCTGCAATGATTTCGTCGAGCCGCTTCGCGACGGTGGCCGGATCGACACCGGGCTTCACGTCAGCGGTTATCTCAATGCCGCCCAATTGGGCAAAGCCCTGATATCCGGCGGTTACATTCACAGCGAGCTTCTCTTCGCGCACCAAAATGTTGTCGAGCCGCGAGCTGGCGAGACCGCCGAGCACAGATGCGCCAACTTCGAGCGGCACCGAATCGGCGCTGTCGATACCCGGTACTGTCCAGTTGCGGTAAATGCGCGTCGTAGCGACCTTGTCCTTCATCACCTCGGATTTCGGGGCAGCAAGCGTCGGCACATCGACTTTCAACGGCTTTTGCTTGGGGCCAGCCTTGATGGCACCGAAGTTCTTTTCGACCAGTTTCTTCGCGGTCGGCACATCGATATCACCAGCGAGCACCAAAACGGCATTGTTGGGCCCGTAATGCTGGCGGAACCAGGCACGGACATCTTCCATACTGGCGCTGTCGAGATCGGCCATCGAACCAATAGTGGAGTGACCATAAGGATGGCCTTCGGGAACCATGCCCTTGATCTGTGCATATTCGACTAGGCCATATGGCTGCGTATCGCCCTGCCTTTTTTCGTTCTGCACCACGCCAATCTGGTTGGTCAGATTCTCCTGAGTCACCGCCCCGAGTAGATAGCCCATACGGTCCGCTTCAAGATACAGCATCCGGTCAAGCGCACTTGTTGGGACGGTCTGGAAATAATTGGTGCGGTCGAACCAGGTGGTACCATTATAGTCGGTCGCACCCATATTCTGGAGCGGCTGGAAAAAATCGCCCGGCGCATTTTCCGAACCATTGAACATCAAATGCTCGAACAAATGGGCAAATCCGGTCTTGCCCTTTGGTTCGTGTTTCGAGCCAATATCATACCAGATCGACACTGCCACTACGGGAGCCTTGCGGTCGGTATGGACGATGACACGCAATCCGTTTTTCAGCGTGAATTGCTCATGCGGAATATTGATTTCCTTGACCAGCGCGGAGGCTGGTACCGGTGCAGGATCGGCTGCCAGCGCTGGCGAAACAAGCGTGGTTGCGCCAAGCAGCGCGAAGGTGAAATTGCGGATCATATACTGGCTCCCAAAGCTAAATGTTACCGCCTGAGATAGCGGCGCACCGTTCAAACACAATGATTTGAACCGAAATTTTCGACAAACGCCGTTCAGGGCCGATAACGGCGCTTCGCATGCGCCACGGCATCCACCCATTCGAAATGCACCGGCTTGTACTTGCGGTCGAGGAACAACTGCATCTGGTCGGTATAATGCGGAGATTCAGGCCGGTTGGTCGCTGCGCCATAGGGCTGGATCGACTGGCTCCAAACCTTTCCGGCTTTGTCCCAGTTGACCAGCATGATGAAACTGTCGCCATGTTTTACGCGCATTTTGCCGTTATCCTGCGGCTCCCACACCGTCGCCGCGCGCAGCGTGTCGGTGCCGCCGTTTGCGGGCAAATCGACCTTACCACGAATGAGGCGCTGAACATCGCCTAAAGGCGGGTCGAGACGTCCAAATCCTTTCATCAGTGCATCGACGACTTCACGCAATTTTGTCCGCGCATCGGGCAGCGGGCGGCCATGGTAATTGTCGCCATTGGCCATATGCATCATTGCCTCACCCAGCGCATCAGCGCGGCCGTTGCCATCGCTATTGAAATCCCATTCCTTGAGCAGCTTCTGCGCCGAGACCAGGTCGGGCTCATCCTTCAGATCAGCCGCCAGCAGCTTTGCAATCCACGGCCCGGCAAAGCTTTTGCGGCTGTAAGCCGTATCGAATTTTATCGCGAGTAGCTCATCGGGCGTCAGCGAAGCATCTGCTTCGAGCAATTCAAGGGCACGGACAATCCGGTTGGTCTTGCGCGCCTCTATGCCCAAAAGCGGAGAAAATTTCGCGGCGTCCAGTTCCGACCCTTTGCCTGCCGCCAAAAACGGTGTGTTGTTGGCGTTGGTCACAAAACCCGATGTCGGGTTTACGATCATCGGCGTCGCACTCCAGGGGAGAACGTCGTTGGGCAAGCTCGCGCTGACGTCACCCGGCAAAATTTTGGTGTAATCGAATCCGGGTTTGCGGTCCGGGAAAATCGCGTTGTAGAAATAGCCAATGCGCCCGGTCTTGTCGGCATAAATGAAGTTGGTCGCGGGTATCCCTCGCAAACTCATCGCCGCAATCCACTGGTCGTAATCTTCCGCCTTCTGGATACGAAAATATTGTTCGAGCAGCTTTACGTCGTCGATTCCCGCGTAGCGTATCGCGAACGCGCCGTTCTTGTTGATAATCACCGGCCCATGCTCGGAACGATAAACTGTCTTGGGCACTGGCAGGTTGAACGGCCCGAATTTGACCGGAAGCCAGATGCGTTTTTGTACCAATGGCTTCCACTTGCCATCCATGCGGTACTGAGTCTTTTCGGCATTGGTGACAAGCTTGTAGACGTCGATCAGATCGGGCTGATTGACCGTATTGGTCCAGCCCAGATTGCGGTTATGTCCGAGCAGGATGAAAGGCGACCCGGGGAATAGTGCCCCTGCCATATCGAGGCCTTCGCCCGAGTGGACGACTGCTTCATACCATGCGACGCTGCCCTCATAGGGCTGGTGCGAATTGGAAATCAGCCAGGTTTTGCCATCGGCCATGCGTTTTGGCGCAATAGCAAAGGCGTTGGAACCATTCATAGACGGGTCTCGTCCCGCCGGTGTCAGTTTCGCAACAGGATCGTTGGTCGGCATTTCATCAGCACTAAGCTTTTTGATAGTATCATCCAGCCCATAGAAAAAGGGCGACCGCAGCACAAAGCCCGCCGCTACATCGCGTCCTGTCACGGGAAAGAGCTTGGACAGGCGCACCTCGGAAGGATGCTTGTCTGCATAATGGTTCAAGCCCGCCGCATAGGCGTCCATCACCGCGCGGACGTCGGCTGGAATACTAATATAATGCTTGGATATGGTATCGCGCACGCCAAGAAGTTGCTCGACATAGTCGATCGGAGCACCGTCGCTGCCAAGCATTGCGCCCGCCCGCCCGCGGGTCATCGCGACCACCTCTTGAATGGTCGTGAAATCATCTTCCGAGTGCGCGTACGCAAGGCCGTAAGCGACATCGGCGTCAGTCTTGCCATTGATGTGGGGCACGCCAAACTCGTCGCGAGCAATTTCAACATCATAAGCGCGCTTGGCTGGTGCCGCCTGAAGCGTAGCTGCCATCGGTTCCCAGAAAGCCAGACCAACAGCGGCAAAGGCAATAATCGCCAACAGCACCAGACCGATGCGTTTGATCCATGTCATATACAAACTCTCCTCAAATCCCTGAATGGCAAAGTGCATCTTTTGTGCAAGCCATTTTTGTGCCGACCCTCTTGTGTTGTCAAAAAGCCACACTACCTGTGTTATGCAAGCAGAACAGGACATCCCCATGAACCTCGAAAAATTCACCGACCGCGCCAAAGGCTTTCTGCAAAGCGCCCAGACCGTCGCTATCCGCATGAGCCATCAGCGAATCAGCACCGAGCATTTGCTCAAGGCATTGCTTGAGGACGAACAGGGAATGGCATCAGGCCTGATCAAGGCAGCGGGCGGCGACGCCGCGACGGCGCTGCGCGAGACCGATGCGGCGCTTGCCAAGGTGCCTGCCGTTTCGGGCGGAGGGGCGCAACAGACGCCGGGCCTCGATAACGATGCGGTTCGCGTGCTCGATTCTACCGAGCAGATTGCGCAAAAGTCTGACGACAGTTACGTCAGCGTGCAAACGATATTGCTTGCACTGACACTCGCGTCTGCCACCGCGGCGGGTAAGGCGCTTGCGGCAGCAGGCGTAAAACCCGAAGCGTTGAACGCGGCAATAAAGGAACTCACGGGTGGGCGGACAGCCGATACGGCAGGTGCCGAGGATCGCTACGACGCGCTGAAGAAATTCGCGCGCGACCTCACCGAAGTTGCGCGCGCGGGCAAGCTTGATCCAGTCATCGGCCGCGATGAGGAAATTCGCCGGACGATCCAGATCCTTGCGCGTCGGACCAAGAATAATCCTGTGCTCATTGGCGAACCGGGCGTCGGCAAGACCGCGATCGCCGAGGGGCTGGCGCTACGCATCGCCAATGGCGACGTGCCCGATAGCTTGAAGGACCGCAAATTGCTCTCACTCGACATGGGCGCGTTGATCGCTGGCGCGAAATATCGCGGCGAGTTTGAAGAGCGGCTGAAGGGAGTCCTTGACGAGGTCAAGCAGGCCGAGGGCGATATCATTCTATTCATCGACGAAATGCATACGCTGGTTGGCGCGGGCAAGGGCGAGGGCGCGATGGACGCGGCGAACCTCATCAAACCCGCCCTTTCGCGCGGCGAACTGCACTGTATCGGAGCGACTACGCTTGATGAATATCAGAAGCATGTCGAAAAAGACCCGGCACTGCAGCGCAGGTTCCAGCCGGTGTTCGTTGGCGAGCCGACGGTTGAAGACACGATCTCGATCCTGCGCGGACTCAAGGAAAAGTACGAACTCCACCACGGCGTCCGGATTACCGACGCCGCGCTGGTGAGTGCCGCGACGCTGTCGCACCGCTATATCGCTGATCGCTTTCTACCGGACAAAGCGATCGATCTGATGGACGAGGCCGCCTCTCGGCTCCGCATGGAAGTGGAATCGAAACCGGAGGAAATCGAAAATCTCGACCGGAGGATCATCCAGTTGAAGATCGAACGCGAGGCGCTTAGCAAGGAAACCGACACCGCGTCGAAGGACCGGCTGACGACTCTCGAAAATGAACTTGCCAATCTGGAACAGCAATCATCCGAGCTGACGCAAAAATGGCAGGCGGAAAAAGAGAAGATTTCCGCCGAAGCGAAGATCATGGAGCAACTGGACAGCGCGCGTATAGAGCTTGATCAGGCACAGCGCGGTGGCGATCTGGCCAAGGCAGGCGAACTGCAATATGGCACGATTCCGGGTCTTGAAAAGCAATTGGCGGATGCTCAGGCAGCAGCCGGCAATGCTATGCTGCGCGAGGAAGTCACGCCTCAGGATATTGCATCGGTTGTCAGCCGCTGGACTGGCATCCCGGTAGACAAAATGCTCGAAGGCGAACGCGACAAGCTCCTGAACATGGAGCAACTCATTGGCGCGCGCGTTATAGGGCAGAAAGATGCGGTCGAGGCCGTATCCAAGGCTGTCCGTCGCAGCCGCGCTGGCCTGCAGGACCCCAATCGGCCGCTCGGGTCATTCCTGTTCCTTGGGCCAACGGGCGTCGGCAAGACCGAGCTCACCAAAGCACTCGCATCGTTCTTGTTCGACGACGACAACGCGATGGTCCGGATAGACATGTCCGAATTCATGGAGAAGCACAGCGTCTCCCGCTTGGTCGGGGCGCCTCCGGGCTATGTTGGCTATGAAGAAGGCGGCGTACTTACCGAAGCGGTGCGTCGGCGCCCCTATCAGGTTGTGCTGTTCGACGAGGTTGAAAAAGCGCACAGCGACGTCTTCAACATCCTCCTGCAAGTGCTCGACGACGGCCGCCTTACCGATGGTCAAGGCCGCACAGTAGATTTCTCGAACACGCTAATCATCCTCACCTCAAACCTCGGTAGCCAGTATCTGGCAGGCCTCGACGACGGGCAGGATGTTAAGGAAGTCGAACCGCAAGTGATGGAAATCGTCCGCAATCATTTCCGGCCCGAATTCCTGAACCGCCTCGACGAGATCATATTGTTCCACCGCCTTGGCGTCGAGCATATGGCGCCGATCGTCGATATTCAGGTCAAACACGTTCAGAAACTGCTAAAGGACCGGAAAATTGAACTGGCCTTGTCAGAAAAAGCGAAGGCTTGGCTGGGCCGCGTGGGTTATGACCCGGTTTATGGAGCCCGCCCGCTTAAACGCGCGATCCAGCGTTATTTGCAAGATCCGCTGGCCGATATGCTATTGCGCGGCGAAGTGCCCGACGGTTCGTCGATTAATGTTGACGACGGCGATGGAAAATTGAAATTTGCTGTTGGCTGATAAATCCCATACCAACGACGGCGAAAAGCCTGGTTAAGGATTAAAGTCATGAGCCGTTCGATGTTAGTCGCTGTCGCTTTGTCGGCCACGCTTGCCGCCGGAGCTTTTGCTAAGGATAAAAATCGTGGCAATACCGGCGAAACGCCGCCGGTGTTTCAAGCGGTATTGGACTGCAAAACGGTCGCTGATCCCAAAGACCGCCTTGCGTGTTTTGATCATACTGTCGAGATTTTGGCGAAGGCGAACTCGACGCGTGATATTGTTATTGCTGAACGTTCAACCGTCAAAGAGGCCGAAAGAGGTCTATTTGGGTTGAGCCTGCCCAGAATAAAGCTTTTTGGTGGCGATGATGATGATCAAATAAAAGAAATAGAGAGCACGATCACCAATTTTCGCCGGGACGAAAACGGGGCGCTAATCTTTACGATAGCAGACGGTGCACGTTGGCGGCAAATCGATAGCCAGCCGCAAATTGCCAAGGCCGGCGACAAGATCAAGATCAGAAAGGCGGCGCTGGGCAGTTTTTTTGCAAATATCAATGACCGGTCGGGTTTTAAGGTTACAAGGGTCGCGAACTAAAACAGACGTGGGATGCTAGCGACCGGCTGTGCAGCTTTCCCTATAACCCCAGCATCCGCTCATCAGCAGCAATCATGGCCGAAATCCCGGCCTTTTCCTGATCGTCAAGCGCCGGGTGCCAGATGTCGAAGATCAGGACGACGCGAAGCTGACCCGACGGATTCATCGCTTCGTGCTCAATCGTATCGTCGAAGATCAATAGTTTCTCCGGGTCCCACGCTTGTGTCTGCGAGCCGACGCGAAACCAGCACCCTTCTGGCACAACCAACGGCAAGTGGCAGACCAACCGAGCGTTGTTTATCCCGGTATGTGGAGGGATATGGGTATGCGGAGCAAGCAGAGAAAACATGGCATTTGGGCCACAGCCGGGAATCTTCGGTTGAGGTAATGACGATAGCAGCTTAACAGTTATTGGACAGTTTTTGACGTTCTCCTCAATCACGTTGCCGTTCTGAAAAAGATGTGCAGCTCTCCAATCATTGTTGTTATTGAGCGCCTTCCACTGGTGAAGTGGCACATTCTCAGGATATTGGATATAAGGCAGGAGATGCGATTGCTGGCTTTCAAGCAACGCTTGAAATTCTGCACAAATGTTGACCGAAGCGGCCTCAACCTCGTCGGCCCATGGGAACATGGCAGGGTTAAAAAATTCGGTCTCACCAAGCCCTGGATAACAATAGTTGGTTGGACCACTGCGCTCGGGTTCAATCATCCGCAGACTTGATTCGGTCAGAGCCATAAGCTTGGTCGTCAATTGTGTTTTTTGCGAAATTGCTGCCAAGAGGCGCTCTTTTTCAGCTTCCTGCCACTCTCGGTGACGTCGTTTTGCATTATTCAAAGCCATTCTGGCGCGCTCTGGAAGATCTGAAGGGGCATTATGGACAGCGCGGCCGTAGGCTTCGCCTGCCTGCTTTCTCCTGCCAAGCCGGTCAAGCAGACTTGCCCGCATGAGCAGGCAGGAAAAATTGAGCGGTCGCGTTTCAAGCGCGCATTCGGTGGAATGCAGTGCGGATTTAGGGTCACCAGTCGCGATTTGCATCGATGCAAGTTTTACCCAGACGTCCGCTAAATCCGGAGAGGATCGTGCAATCTGTTCAAGAAGATCGCGTGCTTCTGCGAATTGTCGCGTTGCAGCTAGCCGATCGGCTTCGGCCTCGATTTTCTGAACATCCATCGAACCGCTCCCCCTGCGGAATGAAAGATCAGCTTTCATATTTATGATGTTTAATCCAGCTTTCCAGCAATGGCAACACCGGCTCCAGTTGCGTACGATACTTGGTCCAACGTCCGGATGCGCGCGTGTAAATCGGTTCGGTCACCTGAGCATAACTTGCGGTCGCAACGGTTCCGCGCGCGCGCGCTGCGTCGCGGTGATCGAATTGTTCGCCCGGCCATTGCAAACCGAGCCAGTCGAATAGCGGTCGAAGTTCGCGGTCTTTGTCCTCGACCAGACGTTCGTAGACAACCGTTCCGACAGGTAGGTCAAACAACGCCCGCGCCTTTTCCCAATGCGCGAATGACAGGTCATACAGCTCCGCGGCGTCCTCAAGCCGGAGGAAGTTTGCCATCGCGTTGTTGATGCGGAAATTGGTGAGAAAGCAGCTGAGGACAACATCAGCCGGGTGGCGCAATGCGAGCACGAATTTTGCGTCTGGAAACAGCCGGCGGATGACCGCAACCTTGTTCAAGTGCATCGGGTGCTTGTCGACGATTTGGACGCCGTCCAGCGCACCCTCGCGCGCCTTGACCTTGGCAAAATAGGCGGCGCGCGCTTCTGCCAGTTGCGCAACTTTCAGCGAAGGCAAAGACAAAATCCCACCCAAACTCTCCTCGATCTCCACAATGAAACCCTCTTCCTCCATCACCCGGATTTTGGGGTCGCCCATCAGAATGGTGTCGAGCAGGGTGGTGCCTGAGCGGGGAAAGCCGAGCAGAAAAATCGGTGTAGGCCAAGGCGATGGCTCGGTATCGTTGCTCCAGCTCTCAATCCATTCGGGGGTCAATGTTTCCATCGCTTGCCTTGCCGTGTTCCGGTAAATCAAAGCACGCTCGACTGGGTGCGACGGATCTGCAATCCAGTGTTCGTTCATTGCGGTGAACGCTGCGAACGCTTCTTCGTGTCGGCCGAGTCTGTCGAGCATGATGCCGCGCAGATGGTGCTTGCGGCCGGCGACCACAACATCGCCAGCTTGCTCCAAAGCGGCAAAGGCTGCATCGATATTATCTCTACGTTTGTGACGCAGTGCCTCAATGAAAGCGATTGACTGCGTATCTACACCGGCCTTCGTTGCTCGCTCAAACAGCGGATCAAGCTCTGGGTCGCGATTCATTCGTTCATAAACAGCGGCCAGACCGACATAGGCCGGACCGAGATCAGGTTGGATAACAAGCGCCGCTTCGAATGCCGGTTCGGCGATGGCATAGTCATTCCGCCGCGCGGCTTCCTGACCGAAGTCGGATTGGATTGGGGCCGAGGTGGGGGCGCGGCGAGCGGCTTCGCGGATAGCTTCGTACGAAGCATCTTCCTGCCCCATTCCATGATACATATTGAATAGTGACAGGAGCGGATTGGGATCGTCAGGGAAAGTCTCGGCAGCATCACGCAAAACACGTTCTGCGTCGTCGGCCCTTCCGGCCTGAATCAGAGTGTTGCCCAGATTGAGCCGAATTGGCGCTGAGTCCGGTGCCAGCTTAACAGAATGTTCAAGTACAACCGCAGCTTCCTGCGCATTTCCCGATGCACTCAACGCGTTGCCCAAATTGTTCCAGATTGACCAGTCGTCGGGCTGGGCTTTCGCAACAATGCGGTAACAAAAAATCGCGCGGTCAAAATCGTCGGCCTCCTGTGCCATGTGACCGCCAAGCCGCGCAAGCCGAAGACTGCCATCCTTTAACACATGTTCGGTATCGCAAAGCGCCAGCGCGGCTTCGTTTTCACCAATTCGATAATGTGCCTCCGCCAGATTGGCCCGAATAGTCATGTCCGATGGGTGATGGCTTTGGGCGTCCAACAAATAGGGCAACGCTCTTGCAAACTGGCCTCGATGAAACTCGATTGCTCCACCTAAAGCGGTAAGCCTTGGGTCCATTTGGCCAGCGATGCGCGCTTGTTCGACCATCATCGCAGCGGCGTCCAGTTTGCCAGCGCGTGCAGTTGCCGCGATCTGCTGGAGTATCACTGCTAGCGATGCGTCAGACATCAAAGGTATCCGAAAAGTAAGCGGGAATAAAAAATGGCGTCGATCCCAGCCGGAACCGACGCCATTTTACTAGCCTAAGGCTGGATTAGAAGTCCAGCGTAACACCCGTGTAAAGATACCGGCCAAGCGCATCATAGGTGCCGGGATAGGTATTGCCGTTGCACACTGTGGCAGAGCAGTTGCTCTGGCCGAAACGGGCGCTTCCCGAATGAAATATCGGGGGCTGTTTGTCGAGCAGGTTGTTCGAGCCCAGAATCCAGCGGAAATGATCACTGAACTTGCCGGTGAACGACAAATCGAAGTAACTTTGCGCCTTAACACTGCTGTTAAAGTCATAGTAGTTACCCTGAAGCGTCAAGCTATTGCTTGTGTATTCGGTCTTGGCCGAACCGAAGTAACGCCACTGCAGCGAAACACCGATATCGCTTAATGTGTTAAGCGATAGGCGGGCCTTATGACGCCATTTTGGTGATGGCGCACCGCAGGTTGGACCATAAAGACCTTTACAGTCATAGACCTCGGTCAGGCCGTTGTCGGTTTCATACTTGTCGAGATAGGTGCCGACCAAGCTGAGCGACACAGAACCGATGTTGTCGAATTCGCGTGAATAGTTGCCATTAACTTCAATACCGCTGGTACGAAGACCACCGACATTGGTTGACTTATCGATGACATATCCGTTTGAAGTCAGCCACAACGAACCGGCTGCATCTCGTTTGATCAACGCACATGACGACCTGATATTTCCGGCCGTGCTGTTGTTGCAGTCGGAAACGATTGCGTCTGCACCAAAGCCCTGAATAGCGCCGCGCAGCTTGATGTCGAAATAATCGACGCTGAGCGAAAATCCAGGCAAGAACCGTGGCTGAAGCACCACACCTGCAGTTTTGGTCGTGCCCTTCTCAGGATTCAGCTGTTCATTGCCCCCGAGCAAACCATTATACTGGCCGGCAGGGTTAGGAGTCACGGTTTGGCCGATTGCAAGCCCCTGGGCACGGCAACCAAAATCGGTGGCCGAAATCGCGAAGCCTGCGCATGGATCGGTCGACCCATCGAGTCCAACGAACTCTGCAGCGAACAGTTCCTGGATATTCGGCGCACGTACCGCACGGTTATAAGCCGCACGGAAACGAATGTCGGATATCGGAGTGAAATCAAAGCCGAGCTTATATGTGCTAGTGTTAACCTTGCGGCCGTTCGAAATGTCATACTTCGAATAACGGTAAGCACCATTGAAGCTGAGGTTTTCGATGAAGCCGTCCTGAATGATCGGCAGTTCAAGCTCGCCGAAGAACTCGGTTACATTGTACCCACCGCTAACTGGAAGCGTTGGCGCACCCTGACCGGTCAAATCGCCTGTCGAGAATGCGTTGTCAGATTGCAGGACGAGCGAGTCCTTGCGGTGCTCAATACCAAGCGCAATGCTGGCACCGCTCGTCGCCAATGGCGACTGAAGGCCGTATTCGCCTAGCTGACCGCTGATGGTGGCGCTGTAGATCTGTTGTTCCGTCTTACCCTTCAGGAAGCCCGTTGCAGAAAGATATGATGTCGAGGCTGCCGATGGTGAACCACCGAAAACATCATATGGGCGACAGTTGGGATCGACGCCGGAAAGAGCAACGCGGCAGATCGGGTTAACGCCCGCTACGCGTGGATCATCCACTACATCCAACGCATTGTTCAAACGAGCAACGGAGAATTCGTTGCTGTAAACCTGCGAGTAATTGGTACGACCATATTGGAAGTAGGCATCGTAATTCCATGCCTTGCCCAGTTCGCCCTTTGAACCGAGGATCGTGCGGAATGCAGTATGCTGCAGATCACTGATACGCGGGCCACCTTCAACGTTACGACGAAGCAACTGGAAGAACGCCTTGTTATAGGTCGCGCCAGTCGTTGGGTCGATGAAATTGATAGCTGGATTTGCTGGGTTAGGGTTATAGCTGGCACCTGCCGCCGTCGGGAAATTACCGATGAATCCGTTGATCAGGTTGTTCGATTGACAGATTTGCGCACGCTGCGACGCCGATATGAGCGGGTTATCGCAGTTGATTGTCAACGTGTTGCCGAAATCGCCCGAAGGTGCGATTTGAGCAAGCGTCTGATCATCCATGAACATGAATTCCATGTACGGCTTGATCGCATCATTGATTTCATAATCAACAAACAGACCAGCCGTATAACGCTCGTCTGGACGCTGGAAGTAGTTCAACGGCGCGAAGTTATAACGGGTTGGGCCCGCACCAACTGTAAGTGTGCCTGGTCCAAGCGCGCCGAATGTCGACGAGCTGGTTCCTGCTGGAAATAGCAGGGCGTTGCCCGTTGCCGAGGTAGCCGAGCCACCGCACTGCCGCGGAGCAGCCGGATTCAGACGGGTAGGACCTGAAAGCGCAGCACCTGTGAGCTGAACGGTACACGCACTGTAATCTCGATTGCTTTGCAGAACCGGATTGGCTTTGCGATAGCCAGCATAAGCCATGAAATGACCGCGGCCATCATTGAACTTGCCACCAAACGAAGCCGTTAGATCATAATCCGCTCCATCATTCGTTGTACCCTTTGGATAGCCAAACCCGGTGAAACCGGCGGCGGTGCGCGCATCTAGGAGCGGCGGCGTGACTTTGTTACGATTGCTGTGGTTGTAAAAAGAGTAGTTAGCATCAAGACGGAAACCTTCAAAATCGGAATCCATAATGAAGTTAACAACGCCAGCAACAGCATCGGCACCATAAGTTGCAGAAGCGCCGCCAGTCAGCACATCAATCCGCTTTACCAACGTCGATGGAATAAAGTTCAGGTCGGCCGCAGAGCTTGTCGAGTTTGGATCACCTGACATTAGGCGGCGACCGTTGATCAGAACCAAGGTGCGCGACGAGCCGAGACCGCGAAGGTCGACCGTTGCGGTTCCGTTGGCACCGTTCGAAAGCGTCGAAGATTGCGACGCAAAAACCTGCGGCAATGAATTGAGGATGTCTTCGGTGTTGCCAGTACCCGAGAGCTTGATGTCTTGTGCAGACACAGCGGTCACTGGCGAAACCGCAGTCAGGTTCGGCGAGACGATGCGCGAGCCGGTTACGACGATAGCCTCGCCAGCCTCTTCTTCGGCTGCCTCTTGGGCGAAAGATTGCGTCGAAATTAACGCAAGGCCGAGAGCGAGTGGCGCGGCGGTGTATTTGAAATTGCTGATACGTGCTTTTTTCACAGTATAGCCCCTTATCTATGTCGATCGCGACGCCAAAAATGGTCGCCGAAACCCAGTTTAAGTTCCCCAGCATTTCCTTGTCCTTTGCGCATGACAGGCACGCGCGCAGGCAAGGGCAGTCCCTCCGGGTTGTGCCTGCTTTGGCCGAAAAGCGTTAGTCGCGCAAAGAAATTGCTGTGATTTGCCATGAAAAGCTGGAGGCTGTTACCTTTATGCAACAGTTTTGTTACACCGGATCCGCCGCGCTTTGCTGGGTCAGCTGCATTTCATTCATGACAGCGACAGCGTCCCTCGCTAATAGACCGCCAGTCTTTAATTGGAGTTGCCTGTCCCGATGCGCGTCTTTTCCTCTATTGCCCGTGCCTGCGTCCCAATCGCGCTTGCAGCCTTTGCCTTCGCTCCAAGCAGCACGCTCGCGCAGGAAGCCGCAGCGGCACCTGCGGCAGTTCCTGTTGCTCCGTCCGCTGCATTGCCCGAGAACATCCTCAATCTCGATTTGTCGACTGGTGGACGCGTCACGATCCAGCTTTATCCCGAAATCGCGCCCGCGCATGTCGAACGGATAAAGACGCTAACCCGTCAGGGCTTTTACAATGGTGTCGTCTTCCATCGCGTGATCGAAGGTTTCATGGCGCAAACCGGAGACCCCAAAGGCACCGGACAAGGCGGTTCTGATTTGCCCGACCTTAAGGCGGAATTTAACAAAACGCCTCATTTGCGTGGAACCGTTTCGATGGCACGTACCAATGAGCCCGATACGGCAAACAGCCAGTTCTTCATCTGCTTTCAGCCGCGCTTCAGCCTCGACAACAAATACACGGTACTTGGCCGGGTGACGTCGGGCATGCAGTTTGTCGATGCCATCGAACGCGGCGAGCCCCCTGCCAGCCCTAGCAAAGTGTTGCAGGCGTCGATTGCCGCCGACAATGTTCCGCCGCCTGCTTTTGCCGTACCTGCTACGCCGACATCGCCGATAGAAGCGCCGATTACGGTCAATCAGCTCAACGGAAACTGATCGCCGCGCCGCATCGCCATGCGCGTAGACCTTTTCGACTTCGACCTGCCGCCGGAGCGGATTGCGCTGCGCCCGGTCGCCCCGCGCGATGCGGCGCGGATGCTGTGTGTTTCGGGCGGTCGTAGCCTCGACGACCGGTATGTTCGCGACCTGCCGCAGTTGTTGCGCAAGGGCGACTGCCTGATCTTCAACGATACCCGCGTCATACCGGCGCAGCTTGAAGGCCGGCGCGGAGAAGCGAGCATCGGCGCAACGCTACACAAACGCATCGATCTGCGCCGTTGGCAGGCCTTTGTCCGCAATGCGAAACGGCTTCGGGTAGGCGAGCAGGTCGATTTTGGTGCTGGCGTAACAGCCATTGCCGAGGCGCGGCACGAAGATGGCAGCTTCAATTTGTTCTTTGAAGGCGAAGAGCCGGTCGAGGTTTTGCTGGAACGCGCAGGCACCATGCCATTGCCGCCTTATATTGCTGGCAAACGCCAAACCGACGCGCAGGACCGCAGCGATTACCAGACCATGTTCGCGCAAAAGGATGGCGCGGTCGCCGCGCCCACTGCATCGCTGCATTTCACGCCAGATTTGATGGCGGCGGTGACGGCAGCGGGTATTGAAACCGCCACGCTTACCCTCCACGTCGGCGCTGGCACCTTCCTACCGGTGAAAGCGGACGACACCTCTGACCACAAAATGCACAGCGAATGGGGAAGCATCGATGCAGTCACTGCCGACCGGCTCAACGCGGTAAAAGCGGCGGGCGGGCGGTTGATTGCCGTGGGCACGACATCGCTGCGTCTGGTCGAAAGCGCGGCGGATGACGACGGCATTATTCGCCCGTTCGAAGGCGACACCGACATCTTCATCACCCCCGGCTACTGCTTCAAGGCAACCGGCGGCCTGATGACCAATTTCCATCTGCCGAAAAGCACGCTCTTCATGCTTGTAAGTGCGCTGATGGGCCGCGAAGTCATGCAGGCGACCTATGCGCATGCGATTGCGAACGAGTATCGCTTTTATAGTTACGGCGATAGCAGCCTGCTGCTTCCTTAATGCCCTTTGAGCTCATCACCGGTCAATCGGACGACGTGCAACACATTGGTCGAACCCGGCGTCCCGAACGGAACGCCCGCCATGATGATGATCCGCCCACCAGCCTGCCCCAGATGATAGCGCAGCGCCATGCGTTTACCCTTGGCGACCATTTCCTCGAACGAACCGATATCCCTGGTGCGCACCGAAAAAGCGCCCCAAAGCAGCCCTAAACGCCGCGCGGTTTCCATACTCGCAGTCAGCACCAGCAACGGCACCGACGGGCGCTCACGCGAGATGCGCCGTGCAGTCGAGCCAGAGGATGTGAAGCATACTATTGCGCTGGTATCGACGGTATCGACGATCCGCCCGCTTGCCTCGGCGAGCGCATCTGCAGTCGTGGCATCGGCAGGCGTCTCGGTGAAGTGGATGCGTTTGTAGAAATCCGGGTCGCTTTCGACCTGCTGCGCAATCCGGTCCATGATCGACACCGCTTCGATCGGCCATGCGCCTGCGGCGGTTTCGGCGGACAGCATCACCGCATCGGCACCGTCGTAAATCGCGGTCGCGACGTCGGAAACCTCGGCGCGTGTCGGCGATGGCGAAGTAATCATCGATTCGAGCATTTGCGTTGCCACCACAACCGGCTTGCCCATCCGCCGCGCGGTCGAGACGATCTTCTTTTGAAGCGGTGGCACTTGTTCGGGTGGCAGCTCAACACCCAGATCGCCGCGCGCGACCATGACGCCGTCGGCAAGCTCGAGTATTTCTTCGAGGCGACCGATGGCAGCAGGTTTTTCGATCTTGGCGAGCAACGCGGCCTTGTTTCCAATAAGTTTCTTGCCCTCTGCAACATCTTCGGGCCGCTGCACGAAGGACATGGCAATCCAGTCGACCTTTTGTTCGAGCGCGAAAGCAAGATCGGAACGATCCTTTTCGGTCAGCGCGGCAATCGGCACCACGACATCGGGAACATTCAGCCCTTTGCGGTCCGACAGCATCCCGCCAACCTCGACCTTGGTGTCGATATGGTCGGGGCCGATTTCGGTAACACGCAGCACCAGTTTGCCATCATCAAGCAGCAACCGCGCACCAATTTCGAGTGCTGCAAAAATTTCGGGATGCGGCAGATGCACGCGTTTTGCATCGCCCGCTTTTTTGTTGGTATCGAGCCGGAAAGCAGCGCCGGTTTTGAGTTCAACCTTACCATCTGCAAACGTGCCGACACGCAGCTTGGGTCCTTGCAGGTCGACCAATATGGTTGTCGGTCGGTTATACACCTTTTCCAGCGCTCGGATATTGGCGATAAGTTTCACCTTATCGGCCTGCTCGCCGTGGCTCATGTTGACGCGAAAGGCATCGGCGCCTGCACGAAACAGCTTTTCGATCATCTCGGGCGTATCGCTAGCCGGACCCAGCGTGGCGAGAATACGGACCTTGCGCATGCGCGGCTTGTGATATTGCATTGGGAAGGCTCCGCTCTCTGGATTTCTTGTCGTGGCCTCCCCATAACGAGGACAGCCGCATATCGAAAGGGCGCATAGCTATGCACAACAATAAACAGGGTTGGGACAAACAGATTTCAGACGCCGCGGCCGCCGCCGCTTTCCGTCGCCTGCTCGCGCATTTGCAACACCGGCATGATGTCGAAAACATCGAGCTGATGGGCCTCGCCGGATTTTGCCGCAATTGCCTCGCTGATTGGGTGATGGACGCCGATGGAACGCTTACCAAGGAAGACGCGCGTGAACTTATTCACGGCATGCCTGCGTCCGAATGGAAGGCGAAATACCAGAGCGAAGCGACGCCCGAACAGTTGCAGCGCATGAAGGAAAGCGTGGCGAAGAATGCTGCCAGCCACTAAGCGGGTCCAAATCTGATTCGGGGCTGCCGATACCGTTGGCCGCCCCACCCTACATAACAGGAGAATATCATGGCCGAAGGCAATGTCGCCGCCGATCAACTGCGTCTTTTCATCGAACGCATCGAGCGTCTGGAAGAAGAGAAAAAGGGCATCGCTGACGATATCCGCGACGTTTACAGCGAGGCCAAGAGCCAGGGCTATGACGCAAAAATCATGCGCCAGATTGTCCGGTTGCGTAAGATGAGCAATGACGACCGCCAAGAGATGGAAGCGATTTTGGATACTTACAAATCGGCGTTGGGTCTGGCATAATTTCGCCTGAAAAGGAGAGCATTATGTTGATGACCACCACCACTGCTGTCGAAGGCCAACCCGTCCGCGAATATCTCGGCGTTGTCACCGGCGAGTGCATCGTCGGCGCGAATATCTTCAAGGATTTGTTTGCCGGTATCCGCGATATCGTCGGTGGTCGCGCCGGTGCCTATGAAAATTCGTTGCGCGACGCCCGCCAGACCGCGCTTGCCGAACTTGCTGCCGAAGCTCGCAATCTCGGCGCGGACGGTGTGATCGGGATCGACCTTGATTACGAAGTGCTGGGCAAGGAAGGTTCGATGTTGATGGTCACTGCATCAGGCACCGCAGTAAAACTCAGCTAAACCAGACGGCTTGCCGAAGGCTACGCGCTTGCTGTAAGGGCGCGCCTTCAATTCCGATTAAGTAAAGAAGAGAGCCATGGCAGGCCATAGTAAATTCAAGAATATCCAGCACCGCAAGGGCGCGCAGGACAAGAAGCGTTCGGCGCAGTTTTCCAAGCTGAGCCGCGAAATCACCGTGGCGGCCAAAATGGGCATGCCCGACGTCGACATGAACCCGCGCCTTCGCCTCGCGGTTAACGCCGCCAAGGCGCAGTCGATGCCCAAGGACAATATCCAGCGCGCCATCGACAAGGCATCGATCGGCGATGCCGAAAATTATGAAGAAATGCGCTATGAGGGCTATGGCCCCGGCGGCGTCGCGGTCATTGTCGAAGCGCTGACCGATAACCGTAACCGGACCGCGACCAATGTGCGCACTGCATTCAGCAAAAACGGCGG
>JANLSY010000362.1:0-12544 GCA_031362665.1 Sphingomonadales bacterium | reverse complement strand
TCCAGCAAAACCTCAAACCCCCCGCCTGCTTTGATATAATGTTCGAAGCGCTGATCGTCGCCATAGGCTTGCGACAACCGCTCTCGGGTGTTCGCCATACCGACGCCTGTAGATAGGCTGTGGTCTTGATACCCCGGCTGCAACCCCGGGCCGGTATCGGATACGGTAATGCGAACCCTTTGGCCGACGAGTTGAGCGCTGACCGAAATATCCGCGCCTTCTTCCTTGGGCGTCACCGCATATTTAATGGCGTTTTCAACTAGCGGTTGCAGAAGCAGCGACGGCACCAGTGCGTTTTCGACTGCGGGATCGATAACAAAATAGGTGCGCAGTCGTTCCTCGAAACGCATTTTCTCGATATCGAGATAGAGCTTCAGCGTTTCGATTTCCTGGGTCAATGGCACTTTGGCCGCGGCTTCGTTGATGAGCGTGAAACGCAAGAATGACGACAGTCGCGACAACATCGCATTGGCCTGCTCGGTCTGTTTGAGCAACACGAGCGTCGAAATACTATTCAGCGTGTTGAAAAGGAAATGCGGGTTTAACTGATAACGCAGCATCGTTAGCTGGGCGCTGGTAGCTTGCGCTTCGAGACGCAGCATCTGGTCCTGCTGTTCCTCGGCACGGACGAAATAGTTGATGGCGTAGTATAGCGCGGACCAAGCCGCGAGCAGCACCAAATTGATATAAATCGCCGCCAGCCACAATTGCGCAAACGGGGTTTCATCGGCGCCCTCGCGGATCGTTTGCAGTACCCAGACGTCGATATAGGCATAACCGATAGTCGCCACCGACACCGCGACAGCAGTGACGCTCCATGTAATGAACGGCCGCTGATCGATCAGGAAGCGGTAGATAACCGACAGCACCAAGGTGATCGAATAGCCGGTAACTGCCGAAATAAGAATGGGGACAAGGAAACTGACGGGCTGTCCCTGCGCGATGCCGGATGCAGCGCGCAAAATGACCGCACCTGCCCAGCCTGCGCTATGCAAGTTCCAGAATGCGCGGTTCTTGTCGGCAAAAAAGGGTTTATCGGTCAGCTCTAAAACAGCCATGCCGACGGTCTAGCCGCATTTTACGCGCGCATGAAGCCCTTGTTTCATGTCGTAACGCTGATAGCATGTCCGGCGAGAGGATTTGAGCAATGGACAACCAACAAGACCGCGCCACTTTCCACGATATGGCGCAAAGTACGCAGGAAGATTGGCAGATCATCATGAAGCACAATATCCCGTTCGCCCAAAATGGGGGGAAACGGATATTGGATCATTTGAAGCTACTCGACGGCGACTTTGGCGGGTTTGCCGTGGACCGGCTCACACACTCGCTACAGACTGCGACCCGTGCGCATCGTGACGGCCGCGATGAAGATTATGTGGTCATGGCCCTGCTCCACGACATAGGTGACACTCTCGGGGCGTCGAACCATCCGGACATTGCCGCAGCAATATTGAAGCCGTTCGTATCGGAAAAACTCCACTGGATCGTGCAGCATCATGGCATTTTCCAGGGACATAATTTCTTTCATCATCTGGGGCTGGACCGGGACATGCGGGAACAATTCCGCGGGCATGAATGGTTTGCCGATACCGAAGAGTTTATCGACAAATATGACTGCCCGGCCTTCGACCCGGAATATGACAGCTTGCCACTGGAGTTTTTCAAGCCGATGGTGATGAAGCTTTTTCAATACCCGCTGAACAGCATTTACAAAAAGGCAATCGCCGAACCAGCAGAGTGAGGGCCGCTTTGCTCCGGAACCATAAGGAGCACGATCATGGCCAAGAGCCAGAAGAAAACGAACAAAGAGACGCGCAAGCCAAAGGCTGAAAAGCCCAAAAAGCAAAACGCGTCCAATCCTTCAACCAAGGGCAGTGTTACAGGGTTGATGGCTTCTAAAGCCTAGCGCCCTAGCAACACCCGCGCCTGCCCTGCAATTTGCGCCAGCATCGCAGGTGTTGGCATCCCGGCCATCCTTGCGCGGTCCACCATCGCCTTGAAGGCACGGACGCGGGCGGCATTGGCGTCGATCCAGCTTTGGGCATCTGCTAGCGGCTTCTTTGCTGCCCGGCGACGGAGAAAATCGAGACGCATCGCCTGAAAATCGCGCGCCAGCCCTGCGACCAGTAATCGTTCCCATGGATCGTGCGGATCCATTTGCATCGCGGTGCCTTGCGCCCAGGCAATTCCCAGCGCCTCACCGATAGCCGTAAACGCCTGCGTCAGCGCGGTGACATCGCCCTTTTGTGTCGAGGAAAGCGCGGCGAGCCCTATTGCGCCGTCAAGCTGCGCCATGTGCACCAGCCTGTCGGCAATCTTTCGCGGGGAGCCATTGTCCACCAGCCGAGCGCCGAAGCTTTCGGTATGGTGCCTGATATCATCGGGAAGCAGGGTCCCCAATGATAACGATAGTTTTTGTAGGACCGGCGCATACATCGCTGACGCGGCGCTGACATCGCGGCCTTCATGTGCGTTGCGAATAATGTCCGCCATCTGCGCGCGCGTTTCTACCGCGGCCTGATTGAACAGCATCAACCGCGTCGATTCGGGCATCTCAGCGGTATCGACGGCGCGCCAAAGCGACGTCAGGTCGAAAATCCGCTCGGCAACGGCAAATGCCGCCGCGACGTCGCCCAGGTTGCACCCTTCCTCTTCGGCAAGTTCGAACGGGTGGAGCATGCCGAGCCGGTTAATCATGCGATTGGCAAGCTTGGTTGCGATTATCTCTTTGCGCAGCCGGTGCGCGAGAATGGCCGTTTTATGTTTGGCAACCATCGCTTCGGGGAAGGCTGCAAGCAATTCTCCGTCCATCGACTTGTCGGTGGCAAGCGGCGCCTCTTCGACGCCATCTTGCGCGGCCAGCTTTGCTGTCGAGAGCAGCACGGCCAATTCGGGCCGAGTCAGTCCCTTGCCCTCGCTTGCACGGCGGAACAGTTCCTCGTTAGGCGCGAGACCTTCAACCATGCGATCAAGCAAACCGCTGGCCTCGAAGGTTTCAATGAGCCGGACATACGCAGGCAAGTCACCAGCGCCTCCGGTTTCGGCAATCGACAGTGCCAGCGTCTGCAGCCGGTTGTCCTCAAGCACTAAATGCGCCACAGCATCGGTCATGCTGGCCAGTAGCGTGTTGCGCACCGGCTCCTTCAAACGACCCGCCCGCATTTCGGCGTTAAGCGCGATCTTGATATTGACCTCATTATCCGAGCAATCGACGCCCGCACTGTTGTCGATAAAGTCGGTGTTAATCCTTCCACCACGCAGCGCAAAGCCGATACGACCTGCTTGCGTGACACCAAGATTTGCGCCTTCACCGATGACTTGCGCACGGACGTCGGCACCATTGACTCGGATTGCATCATTGCCGGGATCGCCGACGTCGAGATGGCTCTCGCTTTTGTCTTTGATATAGGTACCGATGCCGCCGAACCACATCAGTTGCACAGGTGCCTTCAGTATGGCCGTCATCAATGCTGCAGGTTCAAGTTCTTTGGCATCAACGCCGAGTAATGCCCTGATTTCCGGTGTTGTCTTGATGCTTTTTTCACTGCGCGCGAACACGCCGCCACCTTTGGAAATCCGCTTTGGATCATAATCGAGCCAACTTGAACGCGGCAGGTTGAACAGGCGCTGCCGTTCTTTCCAGCTTTTTGCAGGGTCCGGATCGGGATCGAAGAAGATGTGCCGATGATCGAATGCCGCGACGACTTTCAATGTTTTGGAGAGCAGCATGCCGTTGCCGAAAACATCGCCCGACATGTCGCCTACGCCCGCGACGGTAACGGATTCCTTCTGCACATCGATGCCCATTTCGGCAAAGTGGCGCTGCACTGAAAGCCAGCCGCCCTTGGCGGTGATGCCCATCGCCTTATGGTCATATCCAACTGAGCCACCGCTGGCGAACGCATCACCCAGCCAGAAATTGCGTCCGATCGCGATGGCATTGGCAGTGTCTGAGAAGGTTGCTGTGCCCTTATCTGCAGCGACAACGAAATAGGGGTCTTGGCCGTCATGGATTACGACGTCCGCCGGATGCACGACCTTGTCGTTGACGATATTGTCGGTGATCGACAGCAAGGTGCGGATGAAAATCTTGTACGCCTCGGTGCCTTCGGCAAACCAGGCGTCGCGGTCGAGGCGCATATCGGGCAAACGTTTCGGATAAAAACCACCCTTTGCACCGGTCGGCACGATCACCGCGTTTTTTACGCGCTGCGCCTTCATCAGGCCGAGAACCTCCGTACGGAAATCGTCGCGCCGGTCGGACCAGCGGAGCCCACCGCGTGCGACCGGACCGGCGCGCAAATGGATGCCTTCGACGCGCGGCGAATACACGAACACCTCGCGCCAGGGAAGCGGTGCCGGCAAGCCCGGGACCTTGGCACTATCCATTTTGAAGGCAAGTGCTTCGGCTGCAGCTGGCGCAAATGCGTTGGTCCGCAGGGTCGCCTTCACAACCGCCATATAGCGACGCAAAATGCGGTCTTCTTCGATTGCAGAAACTGCCGAAAGACCATCCTGTATGGCTTTGATATATTTCGCAGATGCTTTTTCCCGGTCGCCGCTAGCAGCCGGATTATGAAGCGCATCAAACAGCGAAACGATTGATCGCGTGATTGCGGCGTTGTTAGCCAGCGAAGCAACCACCGTTGCCATGCTGAAATTCGCTCCGGTCTGACGCAAATACCGATACCATGCACGCAGCCAGATAACAGATTGTGGATCGAGCGCGGCAATGGTGACCAACTGGTTGAATACATCATTCTCGGCATCGCCATCGAGTACTTGGCTAAGTGCGCTTTCCAGCACCGATGCCCGTGCCATTACCGTTGCCACATCTCCGCCACGCAGACGCAGCCGGAAGTCGTGAATATAACTACCACCGCCGAGCGCTGTCGGTGATTCCTCAAGCACATCGAAACCGAAATTTTCAAGGGCCGGTACGATATCGCTAAGCGGTGTCGCGCCGCCTTGGCTGTGAACTTTCAAACGCAGATGGTCGCCCCCGGCCGAAAGGCGCGTTATTTTGCTGTGGTCGCGCTCCATCTGCAACAGGCCGATCATATCGCGTGCCGCTTCTTCAGTGGAATAGCTGCTGCGATAATTGGCAGGAAATAGAGGACCGTAACGCACTATCATCGCTGCCGCGCGCTTTTCATCGGTCAACCGCGCCAGTGCGGCCTCGACGGCTGGCTCCCAACCGCGCACCATGAGTTCGAGCTTGCCGTCGAGCACCGCCTCATCGACTTTCTGATCGCGATCGGGCAAATCGAGGGTGTAACGCAGCAACGCAATCCCGCCATCTTCCAGGCTGATTGACCAGCCGAGCATCGCCCCGCCGGTTGACGCCGTCAGCATATTTTCAACCTGCTTACGCATGCCGGTTGAAACATCGTCGCGCGGCAGCCAGACGAAAATATAGAGATGCCGTCCCAATGGCGACCGGATCGCGAGCAATTTGGGCCGTGGTCGGTCGGTTAGCGACATTGCGGTCAGCGTCACCCGTTCAAGTTCGGCCAGTTTCAAAGATACCAGCAAATCATGCGGTAACGAGGTCAACACATGCGTCATAGCCTTGCCGGCGTGGCCAGCCGAATCAAAACCGAAACGGTCCATCAGCGTTGCAAGATGCGTGCGCAAAACCGGGATATAATCAGGACCCGTCGCCAAAGCTGCGCTGGTCCAAAGGCCTGCCGTGATCGAAAGTCCGGTTATTTTGCTGCCGTCGCGCACGGGAACAACCACCAGGTCGAGCTGGACATGGCGATGCACGCTGGAAACGCGATTGGATTTCAGCACCAGCGGCGCCACCCCGCCGTCTTCAAACCATTTAATGGCCAGCGCTATGCTTTGTTCGGAAAGTATCGGCACATCGCCCACACGCGAAATACCCAGTCGCTGTGAACGCGTACCATTACTTGCCAGATTTTCATGCCCCAACACCGTCATGTTGTTGTCGAGGAACCAGTGGACCAGCGCAGCGCCTTCGCCGCTCGGCAGGCTGTCTGCATCCTGCTTCATCGCGGCAAGCATTTTACGCCAGTCGTCTACTGCACCACGGACATCTCGTAGCACCGCATGCAGATCATCCTCCAGCGCGCGACGTTCTTTCGCGTCGATCCGGTCAGTTTCAAGATAGATGAAGGATTCACGCGCAACGTCGGCCTCGCGCTTGCGGCTGACCGATTGTAGCGCACCCGATGCGTTGCGAACGGTGCTTAGGACGGGATGGATCAGTCGCTTCACATTGATTCCATGCGCCGCCACCGCAGCCGATATCGAATCAACCAGAAAGGGCATGTCGTCATTGTTCATGGCAATACGCATCGCCAACCGGCCGGAAGGATCGGTAAAGCTATCTAGGGCCGCTGCCGCGGTACCCGACTTCCGCTGATTAGCAAGTTCCAGCGTAAAGCGCGCAGCTTCCTCGCTTGCCTTGGCATCAAAGCCCTCATTCTCGCCGGGCAGCGCGCTTTCAGAGAAAGCCAAAGCCATTGCCTTCATGAGGCTGCCTTCGATTTTTGCGGATGATTTTGACGTTTTGGCGGCGGCCATGCTTGTGCTCCTGAACCCACGACGATGCTTGTTCGCCCGCATTATATACGGCGCGAACCATTGTAATTTTATTTCAATGCTTATGCCGCCGTTCGCCATGCGACACAAGTATCGTCCGTAACCTGTTGCGAGGATTATGCCGCCTGTGTAGCGTGACCGAAACGCCTTGAGAGCTAGAGGGAATATTATGGATAAGCGGCTGACGGTCTACATACTGATCGGAATGATATTGGGCGTGCTGGTTGGCTATGGCGTCCATGTCGGAATTGCCGCCGATAATGTCTGGTTCGAATATCTGACCAAGACCTTCAAATTGCTCTCCGATATATTCCTCAATCTCATCAAGCTGCTCGTTGCGCCGTTGATTCTTTCAACGATTGTCGTCGGGATTGCGCATATGGGCGACAGTTCCGCACTCGGACGGATCGGTTTCCGTGCAATTACCTGGTTCATTATCGCCAGCTTCATTTCGATTGGCCTTGGCCTGTTGATGGTCAACATCTTCCAGCCGGGCGTTGGCGCGCCGGTGGACAGCATCGCAAACGCCGCGTCGACAATCGGCGAGGTCAAAAAACTCGATTTCTGGGAATTCATCCTTTCGATCTTCCCAAAAAACGCGCTGGAAGCGCTGGCCACTAACAACATTCTGCAGATATTGGTTTTTGCATTGTTCGCAGGTGTCGCTTTGTCGGCACTCGGCGAAAAGGGTGCGCCGCTGGTGCGCGGGGCTGATGCACTTGCCGAAATGATGCTGCAGATTACGCATTATGTGATGCGTTACGCGCCTGTCGCGGTGTTCGGCGCGCTTGCGGCAGTTGTGTCGAAAAGCGGATTGGCGATCCTTGGCACCTATCTGGAACTCGTAACCGAATTCTATCTATCGCTGGCACTGCTATGGACGATCCTGCTGTCGATTGGCGCGATTTTCCTCGGTCGGCGGATATTCACGCTGATCCGCTATATTCGCGAGCCGATGCTGATTGCATTCTCGACAGCGTCATCCGAAGCCGCTTTGCCCAAGCTGTTCGAACAGCTCGACCGCTTCGGCGTACCGCGCCGGATCTCGGGTTTCATGCTACCCTTGGGCTATAGCTTCAATCTCGATGGTTCGATGATGTATATGAGTTTCGCGACGATCTTCATCGCGCAAGCCTATGGCATCGACCTGCCGATTGCGACGCAGATCCTGATCCTGCTGACGCTGATGATTTCCTCCAAGGGCGTGGCAGCGGTTCCGCGCGCCTCGTTGGTTGTAATCACTGGCACGCTCGCAATGTTCGATTTGCCGGTGGAGGGCGTCGCGCTCATCCTTGCCATCGACCAGTTCCTCGACATGGGCCGCACCGCGACCAACGTTGTCGGCAACGCGGTGGCGACTTCGGTCATCACCAAATGGGAGGGCATGCTGGAGGTCGAGGAGCCCGAGTTCATCGAGCCGCCGCATGCCCCTGCCCATACCGCAGCGGGCGGTAAGGCCGGGCTAGATCTGGCGGAAGACATGGTGACCGACGAGCGATCGAAAAAACTCTAGCTGACGAGTTTTTGACCGAGCAATGTGCCTTTGGCGCCTTTGCTATCAAGAACGAAGCGCATGTTGTGATGTTCCTTGCGCCACCGGCGGGCAACGACTCGTTCGCCTAGCCGCGCGGCATCGTCGAGCAGCACGCGACCGCCGGGCTTTAGTCTTGGAAACAAGCTCGCCGCTGCACCACGAACATGCGGATGGATCGCCCAAGGCGGACCATCGACGATCAGCAGATCAATTTGAGCCGGCACATCGCTTAACTGATACCAATGCCCGGGCCATCCAGACGGTGGCGGACCAAGCGGCGCGTGCCGGATATCGGCAGGAATGCCGTTCTCGACAATCCACTCCTGCGTGATGGCCGCGAATTGTTCATGCTGGTCATAACTGATGCAATGACCGCCGCCGTTGCGTTGTAGCGCACGGCCAATGATAAAACTCGACGCACCGCAACCGAGTTCGACAACCTGCGCCGGGCGCAACTCCTCAATCGCGTGGACGATATGCCACAGGAAATTGGTATCGGCTTTCCAGCTACCCAAATTGGGCAAAGCGTCGAGTGGCAGTTCGAGATGCTCAAGCAACGCGACCTTGTCGGCCTTGCGCCCGCCGTGCAAGCTGCGCAGCAGCCACGGCCACTGCACCGCACCATAAGCGGTCACCATCGCCCGGTCCCCCAAAGAGAGGTCGAGGCCAATATCGTCAAGCGGCAACAAAGCCGTCGTTTCGCGCGTCGTCATTACATTCTCCAATGACCCTGCGGGCTCAACAGTCAATCAACCATTTATCGGACTGCCCGATTTTCGACACTCTTGGGGCGCTTCGAAGCAAACCGTTTGAATTGCCGAATTGGTTCCAATGTTTTGACAATGCTGAAAGATGCGGGATAACGGGAAACAGGAAGAGGAGAGACTGAATGAAGAATCCGGCATTGGCCCGCAGCAGTGGGACAGCCATCACCAATCCCAAAGTGATGCTTTTCATGCTTCTTCTCGTTTACATCCTCAATTTTCTCGACCGTCAAATCATCAACATCCTCGCCGAACCGATCAAGAGCGAACTCGGATTGAGCGATACCCAACTGGGGCTTTTGGCTGGACCGGCTTTTGCGGTTTTTTATGCTGTATTGGGTATTCCCATCGCGCGTTATGCTGACAACGCAAGAACCAACCGGGTCTGGCTGATTTCGGTATGTCTCGCTGTGTGGTCGGCAATGACCGCGATTTGCGGTGTCGCGCAAAATTTCCTTCAATTAGCGTTAGCCCGAATCGGTGTGGGCGTCGGTGAAGCTGGCTGCACGCCCGCCGCGCATTCATTGATTGCCGACACCGTTCCGCCGGAAAAGCGATCATCTGCAATTGCCTTTTTCGGCTTGGGCATTCCGATAGGCGGGCTGTTGGGGCTGATTATCGGCGGCGTGGTCAATGATCAATATGGCTGGCGTATCGCGCTTATGCTGGTTGGCGCGCCCGGCATTCTGCTGGCTCTCGTGCTGCCAATGCTTATCCGCGACCCGCGTCGCTGCGCTGATAGCGCGCACTTCAATGCCGCAGATGCGCCTGCAAAAGCCAAATTGTCGATTAAAGATGCGGCGCGCGAAGTCTTTGCGTCGAAGGCATATCTATATGTGTTCATTGCCGCCTCTTTCACGGCCTTCCTCAGCTATGGCAAAGGGTTGTGGACTATCAGTTTCTTTATCAGGTCGCACGGGCTATCGACGACCGAAGCGGGACTCGCAATGGCAGTTGCGCTAGGCATATCGGGCATTATCGGAACATGGCTGGGCGGCAAGATGGCCGACGTCTTCGGCAAGCACGACAAACGTCATATACTGACCCTGCCCGCAATCGGCATGGCTGTCGCAGCGCCCTTGTTATTTGCAGGCTATTGGGCTGAGGATTGGCGCGTTGCCGTCGGATTGCTGATAGTGCCAACCATCCTGAATGCGGCATATTATGGTCCCGCTTATGGTTGCGTTCAAGGTCTCGTCCGGCCAGAGGCGCGGGCAATTGCCGCTTCGCTCGTCGTGTTTGGCCAGAACCTTATTGGTCTTGGCATGGGACCATTGCTGTTCGGCGTACTGTCGGACTGGCTCCAGCCGATGGCAGGCGACGAAAGCGTACGCTGGGTGCTTTATGGCGCCGCATGGCTCGGGCTAATTCCCGCCTTCTTCTTCTGGCGCGCAAGCTTGCGGCTTAAGGATGAACTTAAGAGCGGTTAGTCGGCAAATGGATCACGCACCAATATTGTATCCTCACGCTGCGGCGAGGTTGATACCAAAGCAACCGGTGTTTCGATCAGTTCCTGAACGCGGCTGATATATTTAATCGCCTGCGCGGGCAGATCGGCCCAGCTTCGCGCGCCTGCCGTCGTTTCCTGCCAGCCGGGCATTTCCTCGTAGATCGGCTCGACTGCGGCTTGGTCGGCGGCGTGCGCGGGCAGATAGTCGTAGACCTTGCCGTTGAGCCGATAACCGGTGCAGATTTTAATCGTCTCAAACCCATCGAGGACGTCGAGCTTGGTAAGCGCGATGCCGGTGACGCCCGACACAGCACAGCTTTGGCGCACGATGACTGCATCGAACCAACCACAGCGGCGTTTGCGCCCGGTGACGGTGCCAAATTCATGACCGCGCTCACCGAGGCGCTGGCCGGTTTCATCCTCAAGCTCGGTAGGGAATGGGCCGGAGCCGACGCGGGTGGTGTAGGCTTTCACAATACCGAGCACGAAGCCGGCGGCACTTGGGCCAAGGCCGGAACCGGACGCTGCGGTACCCGACACAGTGTTCGAGCTGGTGACGAACGGATAGGTGCCGTGATCGACGTCGAGCAAAACGCCCTGCGCGCCTTCGAACAAGATTCTCGCGCCGGCCTTGCGCACCTTGTTCAAGCGTTTCCATACCGGTTGTGCATATTCGAGCACGAATGGCGCGATTTCTTTCAGATCCGCAATCAGGCGTTCGCGGTCTACAGGCGGTTCGCCAAAGCCGGCACGCAGTGCATCATGATGTGCACACAAGCGGTCAAGTTGCGCATCCAATGCATCGAGATGGGCCAAATCACATACTCGAATCGCACGACGGCCAACCTTGTCTTCATACGCAGGACCAATGCCGCGCCCGGTGGTGCCGATTTTGCCGGAGCCGGCGGCAGTTTCGCGCAAGCCGTCAAGATCGCGGTGGATGGGTAGGATCAGCGCACAATTGTCGGCGAGCGCAAAATTCTCAGTGGTGATCGAAACCCCTTGCCCGCGCAGCTTCGCCATCTCGTCACGCAACGCCCAAGGGTCGAGCACGACGCCATTGCCGATGATCGATAGCGTGCCGGTGACGATACCCGAAGGCAACAATGATAATTTATAGACATTCTCGCCCACGACCAGCGTGTGGCCAGCATTATGCCCGCCCTGAAAACGGACCACGGCATCGGCGCGTTCGGCCAGCCAGTCGACAATCTTGCCTTTGCCTTCGTCGCCCCATTGTGCGCCGATTACGGTTACATTCGCCATAAGTTCCCCAGAATTCGAGGGCCTTTTTCCGCGCAGAAGGTTTTTTCTGCGAAGGGATTCGCCGTGGCCCCCGTTATGACTATGGATGCTTGACGTCCACCCTAAAGCGTCGATGGAGGCAGAAGATGCGAAAATGGATTTTAGGCAGCGCGGCAATCGCTCTTGTTGCAACCTGTGCGGTGGCACAGCGGCAGAGGCTTCCGGCGGAATGCCGCAAGGAAGTGGTGCAGCTATGCGGCATGAACCGCGAAGCTATTCGCGGCTGCTTGGCAGAAAAGGCCAGCCAGCTCTCAGAAAGCTGCCGCAGCGAAATTCGCGAAATGGTTGGGCAACGTAGCGGCGAAGGAAAGGCAACGCGCGCGTCGATTGGCGCGACGGAAATGGCTTATGGCAAAGATTCCCTGCAGAAACTCGATTTCTGGCGGGCTAAATCCACCAATGCACCTCTCGTCATATTCGTCCATGGCGGCGGCTGGAAACGCGGCGACAAAAACAATGCCACCGGCCAGAGCAAGGCACCACATTATTTGGCGCAGGGCTATGCCTTCGCCAGCGTCAATTACAGGTTGGTTCCCGATGCGACCGTCGAAGAGCAGGCGGCGGATGTTGCCGCTTCAGTCGCCTATTTCCGCAAAAACGCACAAGCGTTGGGCATCGATCCCAAACGCATCGTGCTAATGGGCCACAGCGCAGGCGCGCATCTTTCGGCGTTGGTCGGCACCGACCCGCAATATCTGCGCGGTGTCGGGCTTAATATGTCGGCACTTTCGGGTGTTATTCCGCTTGATGGCGCGGCTTATGACGTGCCCGATCAGATGAGCGAAAACGCGCGGCTTATGGGTGATACCTATAAACAGGCGTTCGGTACCGATCCGGTCCGGCAAAGAGCTTTGTCACCCTATTTCCAGGCTGCCGCGCCAAACGCCCCGGCCTTTCTGATCTTGCACGTCGAGCGTG
>JANLSY010000042.1:0-2789 GCA_031362665.1 Sphingomonadales bacterium | reverse complement strand
ATCAAAATAAGTTTAAAAAAGCAAACATTACTTTTATACGCAAGAACATAGAATACTACGAATAAACTTTTTTCTTGCTTCACCGCCAAATATCTCGCCGCCGCGGGCCACACTTTGGGCAATGCAGATTTCGAATATGTCGGCGAATGGCACCGCGAAAACTCGGCGGTGCTTGAATTCAAAACCGTCATCGACGGCATTGCGATCAACGGCATCGACATGATTAGCTGCGACGATGACGGCCTCATCACCCATTTCAAGGTCATGGTCCGCCCGTTGAAGGCCGTAAACATGCTCCACCAGAAAATGGCCGAGATGCTCGCGACGATGACGAAGTGAAGCTCGCCAATTTCGATGTCGAGACGTTCCTGCGCGATACCTGGCAGCAGAAGCCGCTGCTTATCCGCAATCCTTGGGCAACATGGGAAAACCCGCTCGAACCCGACGAGCTCGCTGGTCTCGCCTGCGAACCCGAAGTCGAATCGCGCCTCATCATCGGCGCGCAAGGAAGCTGGGCAGTCGAACATGGCCCCTTGGCTGAGGCGCGCTTTGCGGCGCTGGGTCAGGAACCATCGACCTTATTGGTGCAGGCGGTCGACCATCATGTGCCCGAAGTCGCTGCGTTGCTCGCGCCGTTCCGCTTCATCCCCAACTGGCGAATCGACGATGTCATGGTCAGCTACGCCACCGACGGAGGCGGCGTCGGCCCGCATTTCGACCAATATGATGTTTTCCTGATTCAGGGCCACGGGCGACGGCGCTGGCGTGTGGGGCAGCATTGCAATGCCGACAGCCCGCTGATGCCGCACGAAGACCTGCGCCTGCTGGCTGAATTCGAGGCAACCGACGAATGGCTGCTTGAGCCCGGCGATATCCTCTATGTCCCGCCCGGCATCGCGCACGACGGCGTTGCGGTGGGCGATGATTGTATGACCTATTCGATAGGCTTCCGTGCGCCATCGCGGAGCGAATTGATCGCAGACTTCGCCGACGATCTGGTCGCCGGTATGGAAGACGACGACCGCTACGCCGATCCCGGATTGGTGACGCAGAGCAACCCCGGCGAGATTTCTGAAGGGGCGTTGGACGCGCTTCACGCGATGATCACCGAAAAATTGGCCGACCGCCAAGCCTTTGCCCGCTGGTTCGGCGGCTTTAACAGCACACCGAAATACCCTGAAATCGATTGGCGACCCGAAGAGCCCGCCAGCATCGAAGAAGTGCGTGAATATCTGGCGGATGGAACAATGCTGGCGCGCAATCCCGCAAGCCGCTTTTCTTTCATCCGCAACGGCACTGAATTATTGCTGTTTGTCGACGGCGAATGCTTCGAATGCCACGATAAAACCGCCGCATTTGCTGAGCAATTATGCGCCGAAGACGTCATAGCCATCGCACCGGAGCTTGCCGGGTCAGAAGCCGTCCAGACGCTCATCGTCCAACTTATCAACCAAGGCAGCGTCGCGTTCGAAGACGGCGAATGACGTGCGGACGCGGTTAAGCATCTGCGCGAAGAAGGCGCGTTATGCGTCGCTGGACGAGGCCATGTTGGCAGCTAAAATCGCCGACTTCCCGCTCAGAGCTTATCGCTGCGATCGTTGCCTAAAATTCCACCTCACAAGCCGCACGAAAGGCAAGCGTGTGGCGCGGCCTGTCGGATAACGAATGAAAGCGGATGGCCCATCAATCGGGTGAAGCAATCGCTTCGAGCCGAAGCGCGCTAGCCGCCAAGCCGAAAGTGCGCCGAAACGTCCGGCTAAAATGGGCTGAATCGGCAAAACCCGCTTGATGCGCGGCCTCGGTCAACGAACTTCCCGCTGCATATAGTTGTACGGCCCGCTCCATCCGCAGCCACAACACATAAGTTTTGAACGGAAGTCCGGTGTGTGCCGCAAACAAATGTCGAGCCCTGCTGTCAGAAAGGTTGATATGTGCGGCCGCATCGGGAAGTGTTACCCGGTCTTCAAGCCTGTCCCGCGCATAATCGATAATTGCACGTACCCGGTGGTCAGGTTTCGCTGGTACCGTCGCCGCCGCAAAATCTGCAACAATTTTTTGTCCCAGCTTTACGAGGTCGCCCTGGTTATCCGGGTCGTCAAGGCATCGTTTCAGTTCATCAATGTAAGATATTGCCCTTTCACCCTTGAGCGAAACAACGGTGTTTTGCCGAAACAGCCCCTGCGCGAGTGAGCGGCCCGCTATGCTCTCCGGTTCAATGAACAACAGCGCAGCAGCGGCGCCGCTTGCCCGCAATAAATGCGCTGCGTCCGAAGCGACTGCAACGACCGGTCCCGAGACGCTTTTGCCGTCGCCTTCTATTTCGATCAACCCATCCAACTGGAAGGTGATTTGGATTGCGTGGTGGGAATGCGCCCCTGTCTCCGTTGTCTCTCGCCCGGCCGTCACCAGCCACAGACTACCGCCCTCCCATAACGCTATCTTGCCACTGCTAGTTACGGCCATATCCTGAACTCCGCTGCGAACGCCGAGCATTCCTTGAGCAACATTATGTGAAAATCACCGGATGGGGAAGTTTAGCCGCTTCGTTCAAGCCCTATAGCAAAAGGGTGCCTATCTCATGACTTCCACAAACCAACCCCAAGGAGAAAACCAATGAACGAGAATTGCAAATGTAACCCTTGCACATGTGCGCCCACCTGCAAATGTGCGGCGGCATCCAAGGCCTGTAAATGTGGCCCGGCATGCAAGTGCAAAAACTGCGACTGCGCAGGTTAGTCGCTATGTGGCGGGGTCCAAATAGCGGGGCCTCGCCACTGCACTAGCCCGCA
>JANLSY010000338.1:0-3978 GCA_031362665.1 Sphingomonadales bacterium | reverse complement strand
GGTAAATGCCAACTCGGATCGAGCGGATGCTCGACGGTTAGCCCAGTATTAAAGCCCTTTTTCTCGGCGGTTTCGATATCGGCTGCGGTCGTGCCGCCTTTACGGCATTCTTCGATAAAGGCCTGCAACTCGGGCGCGTTGCCTGCGAGTTTTTGTGCAACCGGATGGTCGGCGGCAATCGCGACAAAGCTCGCACCGAACATGGTGTCGGGGCGCGTGGTGAAGACATCGATACCGTCGCTGCAACTGGGATATTTGAACCGACATTTCAGGCCCTTCGACCTGCCGATCCAATTCTCTTGCATCAGCCGCACCTTATCGGGCCACTGGTCGAGGCCGCCCAAACCTTCGAGCAGTTCATCGGCAAAATCGGTAATTTTCAAAAACCACTGGCTCAACTTGCGCCGTTCGACCGGCGCGCCCGAGCGCCAGCCCTTGCCGTCGATGACCTGCTCGTTAGCCAGTACGGTCATGTCGACCGGATCCCAGTTTACTGCCGATTCCTTGCGGTACACGAGGCCCGCAGCGTACAGTTTCAGGAACAGCGCTTGCTCATGCCCGTAATATTCGGGCTCGCAGGTCGCCAGTTCGCGGGTCCAGTCGATGGCAAGGCCGATGCGCTTCAACTGCTTCCGCATGTTGGCGATATTGTCGCGGGTCCAGCCGCCGGGGTGCACACCCTTTTCCATCGCCGCGTTCTCGGCTGGCATGCCAAACGCATCCCAGCCCATCGGATGGAGCACTTCATGCCCAGTCATCTTTTTGTAGCGCGCTAGCACGTCGCCCATCGTGTAATTGCGGACATGGCCGATATGGATGCGCCCCGACGGATAGGGAAACATCTCGAGCACATAAGCGCGCGGCTTTTCCGACGCGTCATCGGCGACGAAACTCGCTTGCTCTTCCCAAGTCTTTTGCCACCGCGCGTCGGCGACGTGCGGGTTGAAACGCTCTACATTGGACATGAGAGTTTACCCGGTGATGGCCGACCGGCGAAGATCGCGTGCCTTGGTAAGGATGACCGCTTCAAGCTTCTGCACCGTTGCGGCACGCAGTGGTGCGGCAACCCACTGGCCGTTCTGTGAAATCTCGCGGCTGCCGGCAACACGCAGTGCATCGGCACGCAAATCTTGGTCGAGGATAGATATGGTCAGCTTCACGCGTTCGCCGGGGCTTTGCGGGTTTACATACCAGTCGGTCACAATCACACCGCCTTGCGAGTCGGTTTGCAACAACGGCATAAAGGACAGGGCATCAAGGCTGGCGCGCCACAAATAGCTGTTCACGCCAATCGTAGTGACCTGGCTCGCAGCCAGGTCAGCCTTCGGACGCTCCTTGCCGCCGCAGCCTGAAAGCAGCAGCGTGCCGGAAGCGAGAATGACGGCCAGACGAGTGATGCGCATAAATTGTCCTTGAACGAAGAAAATATCGGGAACCTCTATATCGGCTTGCTGGCTTGGGCAAGCTTTCTGGCTGCTGAACCGGCGCTAATTCACCTTATCTGTCACATGTGCCCCGCCAGGGTTGTGGATATCATGCAACATATTGGGAAAAATCGCGTTGATTGAAAGAATCTTTGGTTACGGGCCTTTTGAATCGTACGATTTGGGCGTATGTCGATTACGAACAGGGAGTCGTTTTGACGGACTATGTCTGCGAATAAGCCTTTTCGGCGAAAAAACGCCGCTTTTGCCAGCCTTTTTCTGGCAGCGGGTTCGCTTGTCCTGTCACCGCTTGCGGTTCCTGCATTCGCCGCAAAGTCATTGCAGCAGGCAGGCAATGTCTCAAAAGACTGGCTCAACACTTTCACGCCATCGGGTGTGGACAGCAAGCTGGCCGTCAAATTTGCGGCAACGTCGGGTTCGGCGGATGGTCGGTTTCCCTTCACGCTTGCAGGCGTTGATGCAAATCGCAACCGCACGATTATCGTTGCCGCGCGCGCCAATTCGCGGTTGACCGCTGGCGCAGTTTCGGTGCGCAGCGCAATCGCCGCTGCAGAGCCAGGCGCAGGGACTGGCCTTCGCCTATCTACGGTCGACTATCGCTTGACTGCATCGAAGGGCTGGCAGGGCTTTGCCTTGCCGTCGGCACCGAAACTGGCAGCGAAAGTTCCGCTTACAGAACTGGGCAAGGGTAGTTTCCGCCTCGACGAAGCCGCCAAAAAGCCGAGCAAGTTCAGCACCAATATCAAACTTGACCAGAATCGCGAAGTTGCGCCTCCCGCAAGAGGCAGCGCCGCAGCAGGCGATTACAAACTGGACGTCGGCGGCAGCTTCTCGATTAGCCGTAAGATCGACGTAACCGCGGGCGTACGTTATGCCAGCGAAAATGACCGAGTGCTGCCGACCGCCGACAACCGCAAAGACAGCGAAGCGGTTTATGTCGGTACCAAAATCCGCTTCTAATCCAGATTTTTTCTGAAAGTATCGATGGCCGCCCAACCATGGGTGAGGCACGGGTTTAATGTACGTCCGCGTTGGCGGGTCATGCCGCCCAAGGCAATTACCGGCGCAGCTCCGCCTTGCTTTGCCAATGCGTTGAATGCGGACCTGCCAAGCGCTCTCCCGCTAGGATGCGAAGCTGTCAGAAACAGCGGCGACACAAACAGTATGTTCGCGTGGTTCCGAAGCGCTTCGCGCAGCTCGGCACGATTATGTACGGCGGCACTGCGCGGCAATGACGATCTGCAAATTCCCGTTCGGGTATGGACACCATCAGCCCGCCAACGTAGGGCATCCGCTTCCGGCCCCGCCAACACCAGCATATGTCCCCGCTGGCGGCAGATATGGCGTACGCGCCGGAATAGCTTTCGCCGATCGATATGCCCCATTTGATAATGTCGGAAAATTACGCCCGAGCCAAATGGCAGCCGACGGATGGCGGGAAGCAAGTCATCCCCGAAACGCGGATCGGTCATTAGCCAGATCGTCGGCCAATCGACTTTTGTGCTATTCCGGGGCTGGCGACGTTCCATCGACCCGCCTATAGCCTCGCTGCATGACGGAAGCGACACAAGACAGCACCCCCGACCGGCTGCATGACATCACCGCCCAAATTGCGGCTGCTGCCAAAATCGCCCGCCGCGATCCATCGGATATTGAGCTGATCGCGGTATCCAAAACGCGCAGCGCTGCCGAAATCGAACCGTTGCTTGGGGCGGGGCATCGGGTTTTCGGCGAAAACCGGGTGCAAGAGGCAGCGGCGAAATGGCCTGCTTTGCGTGCGACGTTTCCCGACACAAAGCTCCATCTCATAGGGCAATTGCAATCGAACAAGGCCGATGAAGCTGTGGCGTTGTTCGATGTTATCCATTCGCTCGACCGTCCCTCGCTGGCGGCGGCATTGGGCAAGGCAATGCGCGCAGCGAACAGGAAAGTGCCTTGTTTCATTCAGGTCAACATCGGCGACGAACCGCAAAAAGGCGGATGTGCGGTCGTCGACATTACTGACTTGCTCGCTGCCGCCAAGGCCGAGCAAATCGAAATAGCCGGCCTGATGTGCCTGCCACCTGCCAATATCGAACCGGCGCCTTTCTTCGCTTTACTCGCCGAACTCGCCGCGAGGCATGGCCTGGCCGGTTTAAGCATGGGCATGTCGGACGATTTCGCCACCGCGATCATGCTCGGCGCGACGCACATCCGCATTGGCACCGCCCTATTTGGCGAACGCCCGCTCGCAGTGTAGACGAAAGCGTGCGAAACCCGACCGTGTTGGTACCAACGCCTCGGCATGTTCGGATTCGACCAGATCGCATGCCCGGGTGATTGCAACGTCCTGCGCATCGAGCCCGCCGGTGAATGCGCCGAAAGCGGGCATGATCAGCTTGCGTGGAGCTTTGACGAAGCAGCGCCGCGACACCATCCGCCCGCGCAACACCTGCCGGTATTTGGGATGGAAATGACCCGATATTTCTGGTTCGTTTTCGCCCCGCACAGCTTCGTACCGCAATATAACGCCGCACGCCACAAGTTCGTCGAC